>JAYTEL010000219.1:0-2551 GCA_043735225.1 Methylotenera sp.
ACATTGCCACCAGCCTCAATATAGGTCTTTATTTTTTTAGTTTCAATGACGTTTAAATCAACTTGCGGCGCAGAAATTACCAATAACGCACCGTTACTAGGTACGCCTTGTGCCAGCATTAAATTAAGATTAATAAATTTAAAGCCTTTGGTTTCTAGCACTTTACCAAATTCGCCCAAATCTTGATTTTTTTTGCCTTGCAACAGGCGCTCGCCGTGGCCATCTAAATACATAATGGGCTGATTATTAGTGCGAGACAAACGTACCAGCAAGTTGGTCATTTCTTGCTCGGCAATCGGCGGGCTAATATGCTCGCTACGTTTGTTATATTCCACCACCACTTCGCCGTCTTCTTTAATATTGGCGGCTTGCGCAAGTTTTGGCTCTTCTGACGGGTTAATAAATTTTAATGTGACGTTTTTCTTCTCGCGCTGATAACGTGCAATAAAATCAATCATACCTTTTCTAAAATTATCGCCGCCAGCCGCGTCATCTTTAGTGGCGTACACTGTTACATTAATGGCTTCTTTCATTTGCTTAAGCACATTTACACTGCCTTGTGTAAGGATATTACGATTAGCCTGCGTTATATCTTTGGTGATGCGATATTGTGTAGCCAAGTAGCCCAGCAGCACAATTAAACAGATGAACAGAAATACAAATAGCCAGCTTTGCGCCAACATTTGAAAACGTAATTTTTTGTTAGTATTCATAAACTTAACCTAATCATAATCTTAGAACTAGCCTCTTAAACGGTCAGCATCTAAGCGGCGAATCGTTAATGTTAAAAATGTGATAATCAATAAAACAAAAAAGGCAATATCACCGGTATCAATCAAGCCACCCGTAAATGATTGAAAACGGTGCATGATAGATAAATTTGCTAGTACGCCGCTAGGATCGCCCGGCAAAACCAAATTTAAAAAAGATAATGCAAATAACACTATGAATGTCAAAATTGCCGCCACAACGGGCTGCTGCGTCATGCTTGAAAAATATAATCCAGCTGCCGAAAAACTAGCAATTAATAGCAGTAAGCCAAAAGAGTTAGCCAAAATATAACCCACATCAATCTCTGCCCACGGGCTAAGTGCAAACAGCATTAATGCGATATACACAACAATTAAGCCTAAAAACAGCACTAAGCTCAAAAATTTACCCAATACAATATCGGTAATTGAGACAGGCGCGCTAAACAAAAAAGGCAAGGTCAAGCTGCGCCGCTCTTCTGCAATTAAACGCATTGATAACAAAGGTACTGCAAATAAGGCCATAAAAGCGGCAAAACTAAATAGCTTTTGTCCAACAAATTGGGTTACGCCAATACGCTCTGCAGGGCGCATAGAGCCTTGCATCACAGAGAAATAGCTATCGATGCCATTTAGAAAATTCATGCCAAACGCCAACATAAGCAGTGCTAAAATCACCCAACCCATGGGCGAGGCAAACATGCTTTTTAGTTCTTTTCTTAGAATATTAATGATCATTTTTGCGACCTTATAGTGTTGAATCTGCAACTGCATCAGCAGCGGCATCTTGATGCGTTAATTGGGTAAACACATCTTCTAGGCTGGTTTGATCGGGCGCAATTTGGTATAAACCCCAACTATTTTTAACGGCCGCTTGCACAATTGCTTCATGCGGAGCGCTGCCATCTGCAAAACGTACGCGCATCATAGTGTTCTCTGCAAGCTCAGCTTCAGTCACGCCTGCAATTGCCATTACAGCTTCTACACTGGGTTTATTACTGAATCCTATCAATAACTTATTGCCCACGCGGTGGCGTTTTAACACGTCAATATCACCGTTAAACACCATTTTGCCTTTGTCAATAATCTGCACATGATTACACATCAATTCTACCTCTGGCAAAATATGGGTAGATAAAATTACGCTGTGATCTTTGCCAATTTCTTTAATCAGCTCTCGAATCGGCCGAATCTGGTTGGGGTCTAGCCCTACGGTTGGCTCATCTAAAATTACCACCATTGGTTTGTGTAAAATCGCCTGCGCAATACCTACACGCTGTTGATAACCGTTTGATAAATTCTCAATTAGGCGCTTACTCATGTGGCCTAATCCGCAGCGCTCTTTGGCATTTTCAACAGCGCTTTTCATGTGTTTGCTGCTAACGCGGTGTAAACGGGCAGCAATGGTTAAATATTCGTCAACGGTAAACTCTTTATATAAAGGACGCATTTCGGGCAAATAACCAATCAGCGCTTTAGCTTCTTTCGGGTTTTCTATCATGTCAATGCCGCAGATTTTGACAGAACCGGCGCTAGGCGCCAAGTTGCCAGTGAGCATTTTCATGGTGGTGGATTTGCCCGCGCCGTTTGGCCCTAAAAAGCCCAATACTTGGCCTTGCCGCACACTAAAGCTAACATTACTTACTGCCTCGCGGCCACCATAAAGGCGCGTTAACTCAATTGCTTCTACAGTTAAATTAGTCATAATTATTGATCATAAATTTTGAATGTACATTAGGTAGACAATGGCAAGGTTATTGGATTTTGCCATCGTTAATTTGATTAATGCCTTGTTTAGGTAA
>JAYTEL010000220.1:0-2763 GCA_043735225.1 Methylotenera sp.
TGGCAGCTCGATAATCTCGCACAAATCTTCACCCAGCGTGCGCGCAGAAATAACTAGGCCTGATTTTTTAAGCTGTTCCACATAATGATTATTCACTTCATAACGATGGCGATGGCGCTCGTTCACTTGTGCTCCATAAATACTAGCAGCCAGCGTGCCTGCTACAATCGGGCAAATTTGTGCGCCTAAACGCATCGTTCCACCAAGGTTGGAATTTTCATCGCGCACTTCTACCTTGCCAGTCGCGTCTTTCCATTCGGTTATTAAGCCAATTAATTTATGCGGGGTGCTGGCGTTAAATTCTGTGCTGTTGGCATCTGTTAAACCTGCCACATTTCTTGCAAACTCAATTACAGCTAATTGCATGCCCAAACAAATGCCTAAGTACGGCACTTTATTTTCGCGGGCGAATTTAATTGCGGCAATTTTGCCCTCTGTACCGCGTACGCCAAAACCGCCTGGAATCAAAATCGCGTCCATATTTTTTAAGCTATCAGTGCCACTTTTTTCGATTTCTTCACTATCAATATAGTGAATTTTTACTTTCGATTCGGTGTGAATACCCGCGTGGATTAATGCTTCGGTCAGCGATTTATAGCTTTCGGTTAAATCGACATATTTGCCCACAAATGCCACATTAACCAAATATTTTGGATTTTCAAGCCGCGTGACAATATTTTTCCACACGGTTAAATCGGCTGCTTTTGCTAATATATTTAGTTTATGGCAGACAATTTCGTCCATCATTTGGTCGTGTAGCAAACCTGGAATTTTATAGATAGAATCTGAATCAATGGCGCTAATTACCGCTTCATAGGCCACATTGGTAAACAGTGCAATTTTACGTTTTTCTTCTTCGGGAATATCGCGCTCCGCTCGGCACAACAAAATATCGGGTTGAATACCAATTTGGCGCAATTCTTTAACGCTGTGCTGCGTCGGCTTGGTTTTAAGCTCGCCCGCGGTAGGAATCCATGGCAAAAGTGTCAAATGCACATAACACGCGTTTTGGCGACCTTCTTCAAAACCCATTTGGCGAATAGCCTCTAAAAATGGCAACGATTCGATATCGCCCACAGTGCCGCCCACCTCTATAATCGCCACATCCGCGCATTCTGCGCCGCGTTTAATATGGGCTTTAATCTCGTCGGTAATGTGCGGAATTACTTGCACAGTTTTGCCTAAATATTCGCCGCGACGCTCTTTTTTAATCACCGTTTCGTAAATTTGACCAGTGGTAAAGCTGTTGCGCTTGGCCATACGTTGGCTAATAAATCGCTCGTAATGGCCTAAATCGAGGTCAGTTTCTGCGCCGTCATCGGTTACAAACACCTCGCCGTGTTGAAAAGGCGACATGGTGCCAGGGTCAACGTTAATATAGGGGTCGAGCTTAAGCATGGTGACGCGTAAGCCGCGCGATTCTAGGATTGCGCCTAGGCTGGCGGCCGCGATGCCCTTGCCTAATGAGGAAACTACACCGCCAGTGACGAATACATATTTGGTCATAAAACCCTTGAATATTAGCGCACAATTTAATTTTAAAAATAAATTAAAATTCGTGCAGACGGGAAAACATTTTACCGCAAAGCCAGTACAATAACTAGCAGAAGCAGCTGTATGATCACAATTATAGGCGATGATTTTAGCCCTAAATGACAAGGGAAACACAATTGACGAAATCGAAAATCCACTGGGTAGCGGTTGCTGATGACCCGCGTTTTAAACAATTGCACCGTGACAAAACCCGATTTTTATGGCGCATGATGTTGTTTGCATTGGTTTATTTCTTTTGCCTGCCAATTGCCACTGCTTATTTTCAAGACATTTTAAAAGTCAAAATTTGGGGCGTGATTAACGTTGGGCTTTTGTTTGCGCTCAGCCAGTTTATTGTTGCGTGGTGCATAGCCGCCATCTACGCCAAGCGCGCCAATAGTGAGTTTGACGCGCGCGCAAAAATATTGGTAGAAGACGCGCATAATATAAAAGGCGTGCTATGAAAATTGTGTGCATGAAACAAATATTTTCTACAATGTTCGCTCAGTCAACTAAAGCACAAAACATCTCAGCCCGTCATTCCAGCGTATGTTGGAATCCAATCAAAGTAGATTACGCTGTGATTATATGTAATGCACTGATGTCGTTTTTTGTTTTTAATAACAAACCTGTTACTCGTTATATTGCCGCAACGCTAAGCATGTTACCTGCCTGGATACCAGCCTGCGCTGGTATGATGAAGTTTGTTAGTTTGAACAAAAACTTGGCTGGTAATTTGAGTAATTTATCGTTAATTTTATTTGCTCTACAACCCGCGCCAGCATTGGCCGCTGGCGCAATCTCAACAGAATATCGCTGGCTCACATTTTTAGTATTTAGCAGCATTATCGCGGCCACCATGGTCATCACCTATTGGGCGAGCAAACGCGTCAAATCTACAACAGATTTTTACGCCGCAGGCAACTCAATCTCAGGCTTGCAAAATGGCTGGGCGATTGCGGGTGATTATTTGTCAGCCGCGTCTTTTCTGGGCATTGCGGGATTAATCTCGCTGTATGGCTTTGACGGTTTTATGTATTCGGTCGGCTTTTTAATGGGCTATATTGCCGTATTATTGGTGATTGCCGAGCCTTGCCGCAACATTGGCAAATATACGCTGGGCGACATTTTAGCGTTTAGAAACGACCCAAAAAAAGCCCGTATCATCGCCGCTATTTCCACTATCACCGTCTCTATCTTTTACCTTACCGCGCAAATGGTTGGCGGCGG
>JAYTEL010000221.1:0-3059 GCA_043735225.1 Methylotenera sp.
CTATTCGCCAAAATACTGACTGCAAACAGCCCAGCATTCGCCGCTCCTGCCTCACCAATCGCAAAAGTGGCAACAGGAATGCCTTTTGGCATTTGCACAATTGAAAGTAGCGAATCTTGACCTTGCAAATGCTTGCTGGGCACAGGCACGCCCAATACTGGCAACGTGGTTTTTGCCGCTACCATACCAGGTAAATGCGCCGCGCCACCTGCGCCTGCGATAATGATTTGGTAACCATTTTTTTGTGCGTCTTCAGCAAATTGAAACATTAAATCGGGCGTGCGATGCGCAGAAACCACTTTGGCTTCGTAAGCCACACCAAAATCTGCCAGCATTTGCGCGGCATTTTTCATGACCGGCCAATCACTGTCTGATCCCATGATAATGGCAACTAATGGTTTATTCATTGATTTTACCCTTTTAAAAGCTAGTTTTCTTCAACCAACAATTTAATCTATGTCGTCATTCCCGCGCAGCCAGGAATCCATTTTATTAGCCAATTTAATATTTTGTAGGTCGGACTTTAGTCCGAAAAATCGAGTTAAAACCCGACCCACAAGTTTAAATGACTATTAAATTATCTCGATGAATCAGCTCTGATTCTTCTACATAACCCAAAATTTGCTCGATTTCACTACTGGCTTTACGTTTAATTTTTTGCGTATCTGCGGAATTATAATTGACTATCCCCCGCGCAACTTCAATGCCCGCCTCGTTGATGCACGCCACCACATCACCGCGTTCAAATTGGCCATGCACTTCCATCACGCCTATTGAAAGCAAGCTTTTACCGTCTGTTTTTAACACCTTTACCGCGCCAGCATCTAAAACCAGTTTGCCGCCCACACGTAGATGGTCGGCCAACCATTGTTTTTTGGCGATGGTTTTTATTTGTGTGGATTTTAAATGCGTGCCAATAGCCTCGCCCGCGCATAGGCGAATTAAAACGTCTTTTTCGCGACCTGACGCAACGATAGTATGTGCCCCGCTGTGCGCCGCGCGCTTGGCGGCAAGTATTTTAGTCAGCATGCCGCCCGTGCCAACATCGCTGCCTGCGCCGCCCGCCATTTGTTCAAGCGCTACATTGCCAGCGGTTTCAAAATTGATGAATTTAGCGTCTTTATATTTGCGCGGATCAGCCGAAAACAGGCCTTGTTGATCAGTTAAAATCACTAGCGCATCGGCCTCAATTAAATTGGCCACCAACGCGGCTAATGTATCGTTATCACCAAAGCGAATTTCCTCGGTTACCACGGTATCATTCTCATTGATAATTGGAATAACTTTTAAATCAAGCAATGTTTTAAGTGTAGAACGCGCATTTAAATAGCGTTTACGGTCGCGCAAATCATCGTGGGTCAGCAATATCTGTGCGGTGTGCAGGCCATATTGTGCAAAGCAACTTTCGTACATTTGCACCAAGCCCATTTGGCCAACTGCGGCGGCAGCTTGCAACTCATTCACTTCCACAGGACGTTTTTTCCAGCCTAGCCGCTGCATACCTTCGGCCACTGCGCCGCTAGAAACCAATACAATTTGCTTGCCTTGTTTAACTAATTGGCTGATTTGCGTCGCCCAAGCGGCAATCGCCGTACGGTCTAAGCCCTCGCCGTTATTGGTCACCAGGCTAGAGCCGACTTTGACAATCAGTGTCTTGCTATTCTGTAATAATGATTGGCTCATTTTCAGCTTTGTCTAACGCTAATTTCTTCACTTCGTCTAGGTGATCCATAATCGCATAAGTAAGGTCTTTGCAACCCACGCCATTAATGGCGGAAATGGCAAACACGCGGCCTTTCCAGCCGTAATCTTTGACGAATTTTTTAACGATTTCTTGTGTGTCTTGCGTCATGTCAATTTTATTTAATACCAACCAGCGCGGCTTATTATATAAATCTTCGTCGTATTTTTTTAGCTCGTTCACAATCGCTTTCGCCTCGGCCACTGGGTCGGTTGCTTCATCAAATGGTGCAATATCCACCAAATGTAACAACAGCGAAGTGCGTGCTAAGTGGCGTAAAAACTGATGCCCAAGCCCTGCGCCTTCAGCCGCACCTTCAATTAAACCTGGCACATCGGCGATAACAAAACTGCGCTCGGCATCAACCCTCACCACGCCTAAATTGGGGTGAAGCGTAGTAAATGGATAATCGGCTACTTTGGGTTTTGCGGCAGAAACGCTGCGGATAAACGTCGATTTACCTGCGTTGGGCATACCGAGCAAACCCACGTCGGCCAACACTTTTAGCTCCATATACAGCTCAAACTCTTCGCCAATCTCGCCTTTTGTACATTGGCGCGGCGACCTGTTAATACTGGATTTAAAATGCACATTGCCTAGGCCATTGTTGCCGCCTTTGGCCAGCATTACTTGTTGACCATGCTCAGATAAATCTACAATCATGCGTTCAGTAGCTTTATCAGAAATCACTGTGCCGACTGGCACGCGCAAGATGGTATCTTCGCCTTTTGCGCCGTAACATTCTGCGCCGCGACCATTTTCGCCGCGTTGACCACGGAAAGTGCGGGTGTAGCGATAATCCACTAGCGTATTAATGTTGCGATCGGCGAGCGCATAAATGCTACCGCCCTTGCCTCCATCGCCGCCATTAGGGCCACCCATCGGCTCATACTTCTCGCGGCGAAACGTCGCTACGCCGTTACCGCCGTCGCCCGCGTAGACCTTAATAGTTGCTTCGTCGATAAATTTCATTTTATAAAAAAACCTAATGCTGTGACCAAAATAAAAAAGCCCCATCAAATGATGAGGCTTCTATCTTACTACTTAACCTTATACAGCAACAATATTTACCAGCTGGCGACGTAGCGCGCCTTTAATGCAAAAAGTCACTTTGCCATCAATTTTTGCAAATAGCGTGTGGTCTTTACCCATGCCGACGTTTTCGCCCGCGTGCATTTTAGTGCCGCGTTGACGCACGATAATGCTGCCAGCGCTAACAACTGTTTCGCCAAATGCTTTAACGCCTAAACGTTGTGAGTGTGAATCGCGACCGTTACGTGAACTACCGCCTGCTTTTTTGTGTGCCATGATTAATCCT
>JAYTEL010000222.1:0-22781 GCA_043735225.1 Methylotenera sp.
CTATTGACACTTGAATTAGCCGTGTTGCCGAACACAGTATTGGCCTTTAAGCCGCCTGATGTCATGATACCTTGCTCAAAATCGGCCAAGCTTTTTTCACGTTTCTTGCGTAAATATAACCATCCGCCGCCCAGCAAAGCCAAGGCAGCGCCTAGCGGCGCTAACAAGCCAGCATCTAAGTTATCCAACATACTCGTTAAAAAACTAGGCTCTTCAACGGGTGTTGGTACAGCAATGACGGGTTTAACAAGTTCTGGTTTTACGGCTTCTGGTTTTATAGATTCTGGTTTAATCGCCTCTACTGGGTTGGCTGGTACTGGTGGCGCTGCAATTACTGCTGCAGATTTTTCTGTTTCAACAGATTTTTCTGCCAATTTTGTATCAGCTTGATTTTGTAAATCTGCCATTGCACCGTTTTTTAGCGCCAATAACTTTTGCATATCTGCAATTTGTTTTTCTAATGATGCTGATCTTTCTTGGGCTTCTTTAACACTTTTTTCTTTTGCTGTTGCTTCTTCTTGCAACGATGCGATTTTATCTTGCAATACTTTTACGTTGGCAGAATCAAATTTACTTGTCGCTGTGTCGCCAGTAGAAAGTTTAACCACATCTTTTGGGCCAACGGTTACAGGTGCAGATTTATCCTCAGCCGCAGTTTTAATTTTTCCAGCCGTTGAAGGCATATTAGCCTCTGAGTCGGTAGCTGGCGATTTTGCAACGATACCCGCTAGCTTATTGCGATACGCATTCCAATTAGCCGTTTGTACTTTAATTTCTTTTCTTGCATCGTTGCTAGACAACGCGCTTAATGCGCCTTGTGAAGGCTGGCGAATGATTTGGCCAACTTTTAGGCGATTCATGTTTTTGCCATCAAATGCGTTTGGATTGGCTTGATACAAACCAACCAACATTTGCTCTAAACTAATGCCTTCAGATTTCATTTCACTGGCTATTTTAGCTAAGCTATCGCCGCGTTGCGTTGTGTATTCTTGCCCAGAAACTTCCTTAGACATCGCAATACTGTCAGCAGTATTAGCTGGCATGGGTTTAATACGTTTATTCGATTTTTTATTATTCGACTGAGCGCGTATTGGCGTATTGTTAGCATTTAAACTGGCTTCAGAATCGCTAGCAGATGCTAAATTACGTTGGGGATTTTGCCTTTTGGTACTGATTATTGGCGCTAGCGCAGTTTGTGCGCTACTGTCTGCCTCACCTGTATAGCCTGGCGGATCAAGTAACACAGTATATTCGCGCAATAAACGCCCTGATGCCCAATCAACCTGAATCAGCATATCTAAAAACGGCTCACTAATCACTTGTGATGAATTAAGTTTTAAAATTGGTGCGCCAGCGGCATTTTTTGAAATGCTAACTTTAATACTATTGTGCGAGGCAGGCTTTTCAATCCCCTGAGTCGTATATGCTTCTTGAGAGGCTATACCAGCAGTAATACTATTTAAATCTTCAGGTGTCACTGCAATCAGCTCA
Source organism: Methylotenera sp. (assembly GCA_043735225.1). GTDB lineage: Bacteria > Pseudomonadota > Gammaproteobacteria > Burkholderiales > Methylophilaceae > Methylotenera_A. Next base: position 1,492 of record JAYTEL010000222.1, read on the forward strand.
ATATCCGCTTTAAGTGGCTCGCCCAAGCTTGACATCACGTTTAGTTTACCTAAGCCAGCCGCAAATACCGATATTGGCACCAATGCCATGCACAAGGCAATTGATAGTCTTTTTAGTTTTGAGTTATGCACTTTCCCACCTTTAAAAACATGTAAATTTTGCAATATTGAAAATAACATCAATTAGTTAGAGTTGCAAGCTCATAATGCACATTATAATATGCGGCTATCTGTTTGTTCACGCTAGTGTTGGTTTTTGCCCAATATTAAAGCTGATTTTGGGGTGCATGATGCGCAAAGTAATTTGATTTTAAGCTGACTCAATTAAAACGCGTAACATCCGGCGCAAAGGCTCTGCTGCACCCCATAACAGCTGATCGCCAACAGTAAAAGCAGATAAATATTCAGCGCCCATATTTAGCTTACGTAATCGCCCCACTGGTGTGTTTAATGTACCAGTTACCGCGGCAGGCGTCAGCTCGCGCATGCTTAACTCACGCTCATTGGGGATTACTTTTGCCCATTCATTTGCCTCAGCTAACATTTGGCTAATTTCATCTATTGGGACATTTTTTTTAAGCTTAATGGTTAAGGCTTGAGAGTGGCAACGCATCGCGCCAATACGTACGCACAGCCCATCAATTGGAATCGGTTTAAGTTGGGAAGCATTACTACGGCCAAGGATTTTGTTGGTTTCCACAAAACCTTTCCACTCTTCCTTGCTCTGGCCATTGCCTAAATCCTTGTCAATCCAAGGAATTAAGCTACCAGCCAGCGGTACGCCAAAGTTAGCAGTAGGGAAATTACTATCGCGTAGCGTACCTGCAATTGTGCGGTCAATATCTAAAATAGCCGATGCTGGATCTGCCAGCATTTTACTGGCAGCAAAATGTGCTTCACCCATTTGATTTAAGAGCTCGCGCATATTCTGCGCACCCGCGCCAGATGCGGCCTGATAAGTCATTGAAGTCGCCCATTCAATTAAATCGGCTTTAAATAAGCCGTTTAGCGCCATTAGCATCAATGAAACTGTGCAATTGCCACCCACCCAGTTTTTGCCGCCAGTATGTAACGCATCTTTAATCACGTGCATGTTAACAGGGTCTAAAACAATTACCGCGTCGTCTTGCATGCGCAAAGTTGAGGCTGCATCAATCCAATGACCTTGCCAGCTTGTGTTTCTTAATTTAGGAAAAATTTCTAATGTGTAATCGCCACCTTGGCAGGTAATAATCACATCCATTTCACGCAGATCGTTAATATTACTTGCATCTTTAAGCGCAGGCGAATCTTTACCTACTTTGGGCGCTGCGCCGCCAACGTTGGACGTGGTAAAAAATTGCGGCTCAATATCCGCAAAATCATTTTCCTCAATCATGCGCTGTATAAACACACTACCCACCATACCGCGCCATCCTACAAAACCCACTTTTAACATTACTTTAAACCTATATTTTATCTGTTTATTTTGTAGAAAATTTGAATGGTATTACTTGTTTAAGTAATACCATTAATACTGGTTACTAACATTTACATTGCAGTTTTGTTGATTAATAACTTTTAAAATCAAACATCACATCAGATTAATGCCATTAACAATGCTCTTATTTTGTAGATTTTTGTACCGCTTCGCCAGCTTTTTCCACGTCTTGCCCAACACCACGTACAGTGTTGCACGCAACAAGAGCCAAAATACACATCAAACTTGCAATCATTTTTATCATCATTTTTCCTTAATCTCTAAAATTACCAAATTGCAACGGAAAATCCGTTACACTCTTTTTGCAAAAACTAATTGCTTCTTGCAATAAATCGCGTTTAGCACCGTTAACACGCACCTCTTCGCCCTGAATACTGGCTTGCACTTTTAAGCCACTATCTTTGATTAGTTTGGTAATACGCTTAGCAAGCTCAGCATCAATACCCGCTTTTATTTTAAGCTCTTGCTTTACTTTATTCCCACCCATTTTTTGCACGTCTTTGTGTTCTAAACGCTTGGTTGAATCAGGCTCTTTTTTTTCCATGGCTGGCAGCAAAATATCTTTAATTTGATCTAGCTGAAAGTCATTATCGCCGTAAAGCGTGATGATACTATCTTTCTCATTAAACTCAACTTTTGCCGCTGTGCCTTTAAAATCATAGCGATTGGTGATTTGCTTATCTGTTGTGTCAATGGCGTTTTTCAACGCGACTTTATCGACTTCAGAGCTAATATCAAAACTTGGCATATTTTTCCTTTAACAAAGCTTTAAGCGCAGGCGCTGCTAGGCATGAGAGCGCAGACAGTACAAGCCCATTTTTACAATAACTGTGCAAGCGTAAAATAACGACACAGCGCCAAGCATTCTCTATTCAAAATGGCAAACGTAGTCCAACATTTCAGTTACTTCTATATCAAACGACGAATTGCCTGGCACGGTAAATTTTTCGCCCGCCCCATAACTTTTCCAGTTTTCTTCACCTTTTAAACGCACTTTACAACTACCTAAATTAATTTCCATTAATTCAGGCGCTGCGGTGTTAAAAGTTAAACTACTTGGAAAAATGACGCCAATTGTGCTGCGCGTGCCGTTTGGCAGCAGTACAGTGTGGCTGACGCATTTGCCATCAAAATATACATTGGCTTTTTTCTTTACACTTACGTTGTCAAATTGTGCCATTTTATTTCCTTAAATTTATTTTGAAATTATTGATTACATTGCAGCAACTATTTGGTCGCCCATTTCGCTACATAATACTTTTTTCATGCCCACTTCAAAAATATCACCTGTGCGATAACCCGCTGCTAATACCTTTTTAACTGCATTTTCAATGCGCTGCGCGGCAGCTTCGTTATCGAAAGTGTAGCGCAACATCATGGCGGTAGAAAGTATAGTTGCAATTGGGTTGGCCAAGTTTTTACCTGCAATATCAGGCGCCGAGCCGTGCGATGGCTCGTACAAGCCTTTTTTAGTTTCATTTAAGCTGGCTGAGGCTAACATACCGATTGAGCCTGTTAACATGCTGGCCTCGTCGCTTAAAATATCGCCAAAAATATTGCCTGTTACCATTACATCAAATTGTTTTGGATTGCGAATCAACTGCATGGCGGCATTATCCACATACATATGCGTGAGCGCTACTTCTGGATATTCGCGTGCTACGTCAATTACAATTTCTTTCCAGAATTCGGTGGTTTCTAGCACATTGGCTTTGTCTACCGAGCATAGTTTTTTCTGTCTTTTCATGGCGATATCAAATGCCACATGCGCAATGCGGCGCACTTCAGATTCTTTATAAATCATGGTATTAAAGCCTTCGCGCTCTCCATCCTCGTTCACGCGCATACCGCGCGGCTGGCCAAAATAAATGTCACCGGTAAGCTCACGCACAATCATAATATCCAAGCCGCTCACCACTTCTGGCTTGAGTGTTGACGCATTAGCAAGCTCAGGAAACAGCACCGCTGGGCGCAAATTGGCAAATAAACCTAAATCTTTACGAATACCCAATAAGCCACGCTCCGGGCGTAATGAACGTTCAAGGTTATCGTATTGCGGGCCGCCCACTGCGCCAAGTAAAACTGCATCGGCCGCGCGGCAAATAGTTTGCGTAAATTCTGGGTAAGGATGACCGTATTGATCATACGCTTGACCACCTAATGGCGCTTCGGTAAATTCAAATGGCATACCTTCATTTTTTAATACATTTAACACACGCAATGCTTGCGTCATAATTTCTGGGCCAATGCCATCACCTGGCAATACTGCAATTTTCATCTCTTCAATTCCTATAGTTTTTTGTTTCCTCTCCCGCTTGCGGTAGAGGGTTATGACGTTTAACTGAGCTGCTTTAGCAGCCATTTTAATGGGCATGCCCTGCGGGTAGTGTGAGGGGTAATTAGCCTTTCAACCATTCCCCAGCTCCCTCCCCTCAAAAGAGAGGTGATTATTTTGTTAGGTAAACAGGCTTTAAGTAAACAGGCCTTAAGTAAACAGCCAAGGTTGACTTAGTTTATGTTGTGCTTCAAACGTTTTAATCTCAGGCGCATGCATCATCGTTAAGCCAATTTCATCCAAACCATTGAGCAAATTATGCTTAGATGTCGCATTGATTTCAAAACCAAAAGTCTCGCCCGATGGCAATGTAACCGTTTGCGATGGCAAATCCACATTTAAGTTGTATCCCACATTGGCTTCGCATTCTGCAAATAACTGATCTACCATCGCGTGGCTAGCCACAATCGGCAACATGCCATTTTTATAACAATTATTAAAGAAAATATCGGCAAAACTGGGCGCAATAATCACCCTAAAACCAAAATCTTCAATCGCCCACGGCGCATGTTCTCGGCTGGAGCCACAGCCAAAATTTTCGCGCGCCAGCATAATTTGCGCGCCTTTGTAGCGGTCAAGATTCAACACAAAATCATTAATTATTGGCCGATTGGTACAATCCATGCCAGGCTCGCCATGGTCAAGGTATCGCCATTCATCAAACAAATACGGTCCAAAACCGCTACGTTTAATACTCTTTAAAAACTGTTTGGGAATAATCGCGTCGGTATCAACATTAGCGCGGTCTATTGGGGCAGCTAAGCCTTTTAATGAGGTGAATGCTTTCATTTTTTGAGTCCTTATACGTTTCGCACGTCAACAAAGTGACCAGCAATCGCTGCCGCAACCGCCATGGCTGGGCTGACCAAATGCGTGCGCCCGCCTTGACCTTGGCGACCTTCAAAATTGCGATTACTGGTGGATGCGCAGCGCTCACCTGGGCTTAATCTATCAGCGTTCATGGCCAAGCACATACTGCAACCTGGCTCGCGCCATTCAAAACCCGCGTCGGTAAAAATTTTATCTAAACCTTCTGCTTCAGCTTGGCGTTTTACCATGCCAGAGCCTGGTACCACCATTGCCAAGATGATATTACTGGCGACTTTTTTGCCTTTTGCTACCACGGCGGCGGCGCGTAAATCTTCGATTCTAGAATTAGTACAAGAGCCAATAAATATTTTGTCCAATTTAATGTCTTCAATCGGTGTATTGGCCGTTAAGCCCATGTATTTCAAAGCATTTTCAATGCTGGTGCGTTTAGTTGCATCTGCTTCTTGTGCTGGGTCAGGTACGCTCCCACCAATTGGCAACACTTGCTCTGGCGATGTGCCCCACGTGACTTGCGGCGCAATGTCTGCGCCATTTAGCGCAACGGTTAAGTCATATTTTGCCCCATCATCGCTGGCTAAAGTATTCCAATAGGCAACTGCTTTTTCCCAATTGTCTGCTTTTGGCGCGTATTGACGACCGCTTAAATATTCGGCAGTTTTTGCATCTGGCGCAATAATGCCCGCGCGCGCGCCTGCTTCAATCGCCATATTGCAAATGGTCATGCGCCCTTCCATAGAAAGATTACGGATGACTTCACCGCCAAACTCAATGGCATAACCATTACCACCCGCTGTGCCAATTTTGCCAATAATGGCTAAAGCCACATCTTTTGCCGTAACGCCTACGCCTAATATTCCGTCAACCCGCACCAGCAAATTTTTAGATTTTTTGGCGATTAAGGTTTGCGTGGCCAACACATGCTCCACCTCTGACGTGCCAATACCATGCGCCAACGCGCCAAAAGCGCCGTGGGTGCTAGTGTGCGAGTCGCCGCACACAACTGTCATGCCAGGTAATGTGGTGCCTTGCTCAGGGCCGATGACGTGAATAATGCCTTGATTAGCGTGTTTAAATGGAAAGTAAACCAACGCGCCAGTCTCTTTAATATTGCTATCTAGCGTTTCTACTTGCAAGCGCGAAATCGGGTCTTCAATACCTTTTGCCCAATCTTTGGTCGGCGTATTGTGGTCGGGGTTAGCCACAATTGTGTCCGCGCGCCAAGGTTTACGGCCAGCCAAGCGCAAGCCTTCAAACGCTTGCGGGCTAGTCACTTCATGCACCAAATGGCGATCGATGTAAATTAAGCAGGTGCCATCTGCATCTTCATGCACTTTGTGCGAATCCCATAATTTATCGTATAACGTTTTTGGTATTAAATTGTATGCTGCCATGGTATTTCCTTGTTTTAAACTAATTTCTCAAATCTATTTATGCAATTGCTTTTAATGACGTCGATTTTAAAGTCGTCAATTTTAATGTCGTCGATTTTAAAGTCGTCACTTGCGAATCTTGCAACAGCTTGTATTCAATAGAATCACATAATGCACGCCAAGAGGCATCAATAATATCAGTCGATACGCCTATAGTCGTCCAGCTACTATTATGGTCAGCCGATTCAATCAACACACGTACTTTAGCGGCGGTCGCTTGATCAGAATCCAATACGCGCACTTTATAATCCACCAATTTAACTTGTGCAATTTGCGGGTAAAAGCGCTCTAGCGCCTTGCGAATCGCCTTATCTAGCGCATTCACCGGCCCATCGCCTTCGGCAGTGACCGCTTCAATTTGATTATTTACCGAAATATTCACACTGGCAAGCGCGTTATTGCTGCGATTTTCAGCGTATTCTTGTGCGTTCATTTTTTCTTGCACAGTCACTTTGTAATCGTTTAGCACAAAAAACGGTTCAAAGCGGCCCAAAAGCTTGTGTATTAACAAATCAAACGAAGATTCAGCACTTTCAAATTGGTAACCGTCATTTTCTAACAATTTTAGATGCGCTAAAATGCGTTTTGTTTCGAGCGAATCCTTGGTTAAGCTTGCATCCACCGCGTTAATTTTGGCTAACAGTGCGCTACGCCCCGCCACCTCACTCACCAGAATATGCCGCGTATTGCCCACTAGTGCAGGGTTAATATGCTCATATGAAATCGGGTTTTTTGATACCGCGTCAATATGCATACCGCCTTTGTGCGCAAACGCATCGTGCCCAACGTAAGCGGCTTTGTCGTTAAAAGCCATATTAGCAATCTCGCTTACAAAGCGCGCTGCGCTGGCTAACTCGGCCAAATTTTCTTGCGGAATACAGCTTAAACCCAATTTTAATTGCAAATTTGGGATAATCGAACATAAATTAGCATTGCCGCAGCGCTCGCCAATGCCGTTGATAGTGCCTTGCACTTGTGTTGCGCCCGCTTTTACCGCCGCAACCGAGTTCGCCACCGCCATCTCGCAATCGTTGTGGCAATGAATGCCAATACTGCAATTAAAGTGCTCGACTACTTTTTGCGTAATGGTAAACACTTCATCCGGGAAAGTGCCGCCATTGGTATCACACAGGCAAAGTACGTCAGCACCCGCATCAGTGGCGGCTTGCAGCGTGCTAAGCGCATATTCTGAATTGGCTTTGTAACCATCAAAAAAGTGTTCAGCATCAAAAACCACTTCTTTATCATTGCTTTTTAGAAAAGCAATGCTGTCGCCAATCATGCTCAAATTTTCGGCTAAAGTGGTGCGCAAAATATCGGTCACTTGGTAATCCCAGCTTTTACCAAATATCGCAACTGCTTCGGTTTTTGCCAATAACAGTGATTGCAGATTGCCGTCAGAAGCCGCATGGATATTGGGCTTACGGGTTGCCCCAAACGCAATGATTTTGGCATGTTTTAATTTTAACGCGCGCACGCGCTCAAAAAATACCAAATCTTTGGGGTTCGAGCCTGGATTGCCCGCCTCGATATAGCCAATACCTAGCGCGTCTAAGCGCTCGACAATTTTAAGCTTATCTTCCACCGTAAACGAGATGCCCTGCGCTTGAGCGCCGTCTCGTAACGTTGAATCGTAAACGGTTATTTTAGACATCTAAAAATTTCTTTATCAATTTTAACCTTCGCGCTAAGCGCAATCATTACTAATCATCAATTATCGTCATTCTTAGCTATGCTCAAGATGACGGCGTGCGGTGAACTTACTTCTTTTTCACTTTTAAGTTAGCCGCAATACGTATTCTAAGCGCATTCAGCTTAATAAAGCCGCCCGCGTCTTTTTGATCGTAAGCGCCTTTGTCGTCTTCAAACGTAGCGATGCTAGAATCAAACAGTGAATCTGTTTTACTATCGCGCCCCGCTACAATCACGTTGCCCTTGTACAATTTAAGTCGCACCCAGCCGTTTACCGATTGTTGCGTGTGGTCAATCAATGTTTGCAGTGCCAATCGTTCAGGACTCCACCAATAACCGTTGTAAATCATACTGGCATAGCGCGGCATTAAATCATCTTTTAAATGCGCCACTTCGCGGTCAAGTGTGATGCTTTCAATCGCTCTATGCGCCTTGAGCATAATCGTGCCGCCTGGCGTTTCGTAACAACCGCGTGATTTCATGCCCACATAACGATTTTCCACCAAATCTAATCGGCCAATACCGTGCTTGCCGCCGAGTTGATTCAAGTGTGCGAGCAATTCATGCGGTTTCATGGCTTCGCCATTTAGCGAAACTGGGTCGCCGTTGACGTACTCAATATCCAAGTATTCTGCTGCATCTGGCGCGGCTTCTGGCGATACCGTCCAACGCCACATGCTGTCTTCGGCTTCCGCCGCTGGGTCTTCTAAATGTCGGCCTTCAAAACTGATATGCAGTAAATTCGCGTCCATAGAGTATGGGCTGCCGCCTTGCTTATGCTTCATATCCACAGGAATACCGTGCTTTTCCGCGTAATTCATGAGTTTTTCGCGGCTGAGCAAATCCCACTCACGCCAAGGCGCGATAATATGAATATTCGGGTTAAGCGCATACGCACCCAGCTCAAAACGCACTTGGTCGTTACCCTTGCCAGTCGCGCCGTGCGAGATAGCGTCGGCCTTGGTTTCAGCAGCAATTTCAATCAATCTTTTTGCAATAAGTGGCCGCGCGATGGATGTACCAAGCAGATATTCGCCTTCATACACCGTATTGGCACGAAACATCGGAAACACGAAATCGCGCACAAATTCTTCGCGCAAATCGTCGATGTAAATTTCTTTAACGCCTGCGCTCTTAGCCTTAGCGCGCGCGGGCTCTAGCTCTTCGCCCTGACCCAAATCAGCGGTAAACGTCACCACTTCGCATTGGTATTCGTCTTGCAGCCACTTCAAAATCACCGAAGTATCAAGGCCACCCGAATAGGCGAGAACTACTTTTTTAATATTGTTCATCATTTTCCTAAAACCATTTTTGCCACAGAGTGCACAGAGCGCTCAGAGAAAACCCTAAAATCCGAAAATTGGTTTTTGACTTTTTCTGTGGACTCTGTATTCACTGTGGCTAAATTAAACTTTTCCCAACAACAAATATTCCATCAGCGCTTTTTGTACATGTAAGCGATTCTCGGCTTCTTCCCACACGACACTCTGCGCGCCATCAATCACATCAGGCGCCACTTCTTCGCCGCGATGTGCTGGCAAGCAGTGCATAAATAATGCGTCTTTGTTGGCCACTTTCATCATGTCGCCGTCCACTTGCCACTCGGCAAAGTCGCGTTTGCGCTCTGCATTTTCTGCTTCAAAACCCATGCTGGTCCAAACATCAGTTGTAACCAAATCCGCGCCGTGCGCCGCATCCATGGGGTCAGCAAACTCCTCATAATGATCGTTACCATATAAATTTGCGCGCTCAGGCTCTACTTCATAGCCTGGCGGAGTGGAAACATGCACGTTAAAGTCTAGCATTTCAGCGGCTTGCAACCAGGTGTTGCATACATTATTGCTGTCGCCAATCCATGCCACGGTTTTACCTTTTATGCTTCCGCGATGCTCTATAAAAGTAAAAATATCTGCTAAGATTTGGCAAGGGTGATATTCATTGGTTAAGCCGTTAATGACTGGTACGCGTGAATTATTTGCAAAGCGCTCGATAATTTCTTGCTCAAAAGTGCGAATCATCACAAGGTCACTCATGCGCGAAATCACTTGCGCGGCATCTTCTACAGGTTCACCGCGACCAAGTTGCGAATCGCGCGTATTCAAGTAGATGGCCGAGCCGCCAAGCTGGTGCATGCCCGCCTCAAAAGATAATCTAGTTCTTGTGCTGGCTTTTTCAAAAATCATCACCAAAGTTCTATCTTGCAACGGCCAATATTGCTTGTATGCTTTAAATTGGCCTTTTATCCAAATGGCGCGTGCAAAGATGTGATTAAGCTCTTCGGTGCTTAAATCATTAAACTGTAAGAAATGTTTTATCGCCATATTTGCTTTTTAAAAATACAAATTAAGCGCTTAAAAACTGTTTAATTAATGCCACTAAACGCTGGGTTAATTCATTGGCTTCTGCCTCGTTAATCACCAGCGGTGGCAACAAGCGCACCACTTTTTCAGCCGTTACATTAATGAGTAACTTAGCTTCCAGCGCCATCTTAACTAAATCTCCGCACGGCCTATCTAGCTCGATACCAATCATCAAACCCGCATTACGCACTTTAATGACACCTTTGGTATCGACAAGCGCTGACTGTAAACTTGATTGAATCAAATCGCCCATTTTTTGTGCATTTTCGCGCAACATTTCTGTTTCTATTACATGCAAGGTGGTTAAGCCAGCGGTGCTTGCTAAAGGATTACCGCCAAATGTTGAGCCATGTTTGCCTGGCACAAAGGTTTGGGCTGCAATACCGCGCGCTACACAAGCGCCAATGGGCACGCCAGAGCCCAAACCTTTAGCAAGGCTCATCACATCAGGCACAATGCCCGCATGTTGAAACCCAAACCAAGTGCCAGTGCGGCCAATGCCGCTTTGCACTTCATCCATCATTAATAGCCAATTGTTCTGGTCACAAATTTTACGCAAGCCTTGAAAATACGCGGCCATATCAAGCGGAATATGCACGCCGCCCTCGCCTTGTACGGTCTCGACCAAAATTGCTACTACATTATTTTTGCGGCTGGCGATGGCTTTTACCGCTTCTAAATCGTCATATGGTACACGCACAAAGCCAGAGACTAGCGGTTCGAAACCAGCTTGCGATTTTCGGTTTCCCGTGGCTGATAATGTTGCCATGGTGCGACCGTGAAAGCTGCGTTCCATGACGATAATTTCAGGGTTTTCAATGCCCTTATTGTGAGCATAAAGACGCGCTAACTTAATACTGGCTTCATTTGCCTCGCAGCCGCTATTGCAAAAAAACACTTTATCCATACCAGAAATTTCAGCCAGTTTATCAGCCAATGCTTCTTGCTCAGCAATGCCATAAATGTTCGATACATGAATCATTTTGGCAACTTGATATTGAATAGCCGCAACTAACGTCGGGTGCGCATGACCCAAGCCATTAACCGCCACGCCAGAAAGTGCGTCAAGATATTTGTTACCTTGTGCGTCAAATAACCAAACACCCACGCCGTGGGTGAAAGTAACGGGTTGCCTAACATAGGTGTTCATTAAATGTGACATATTTAATCTATTTTAATTAATAAAAACGTAAAATCCAAAAAGAAAAACGGCGACTAACGCCGCCGTTATTCAAATGCGACTAATTGTTAACCAATTCGATGGCTAAAACTGTTTGCCATAAAATATAGCATTGGCAGCGATAACATTAAGTTAGTGCGTGATGCCAGCATCGCAATGCGGCGCGCTTTGACTTTAACTTCATCTGTTGCGGACACCATGCCCAAGATTTTCTTTTGATTTGGCCAAATAAAATGCCACACGTTAAACAACATAATGGTGCCCAGCCACGATCCAATACCAATACCCGCGTACGGCGCTTGTAGTGTAAATGTTTTGTGAATGACGCTGCCGCCTTTGTCGCCTAATGTGGTTAACAAAGCAATACCCAAAATCCAAGTAGCGACTGCCGCCCAGCGAAACCATAACAAAGCGCGAGGCGCCACGTGTTTAGTAATGCCCGCTGCCGTGCCGTCTACGCCAGCGTCTTTAAGTGCAGCCATTTGCACCAGATTAAAATAGTACAATAAGCCAATCCAAGTGATACCAGTCGTTATGTGACCCCAGCGCACTAAACCCGCATAAAGATGTTCCATATTGTTTCCTATTTATGCAGCGATTGGCGCTAAAAAATTGTTCAAAAAAAACACAAATATCAATGTGAGAATTAGCCCACAAATAATTGTGCCTGCAATTGATTCTAATGGATTTTTCATTACAAAAACCTTTATTGATTTTGTGTTAATTTCAGCAATCCTAAGATTAGCGCAAAACACGTCTTTTGGCAAGTTTTGAGCGTAAAACTATTGGTTAAAGGCAGGTTTGCTTTGCTGCCAAAAATGGTTGAATGCGTGCTTGTGTATCAGGGTGTGAAGCCAATATTTCACTCACCGCTTCACGATGATGTGGCATATGTTTTGTTTTACTAGTAATGACAATTTCGTCTTTTTTGTTAACTCTGGCCGTTTTGTCTTCGCTAGCTTTCGCTTCAACGTTGACTTTATCTTGCAGTTGCATCACTTTTTCATCTTTATCGCGCATTTGCGCTTCTAGTCGCTGTAAAATATCCGCAAATGCTTTTGGCGGTAAACAGGCTTTTTGCAAAGCGTTAAGCGCGTAAATATCGGCCTCAGTTTCGTGCTCGCGCGAGTAGCGCATTTGCATCAGCACTGCCGGCAGGCCAGAGCCAATAGTACTCACATCACCGGTAATTGCAGCCAAAATCAAGCCCGACAATACACCTTGCAAGCTTTGCCTAAATGCATGGCGCTGTTTTACATGACCCAGCTCGTGGGCCAGCACTGCGATAATTTCGGTATCATTTTGTGATAACTCAATTATTTGATCGGTCACAACCATGTAGCCGCCAGGCAAAGCAAAAGCGTTGGCGCCAATCATACCGCCATCTCTAAACTCTAACTGATATTGCGGGCAATCTTGAATGGTAGCGCATAACTGTTTTAGCGCAGCGGCAATGCTGGCTTTGCGGGCTGGGTCAGCCTTGCTGGGTGAAAAATACAACTGATCTAACCCGTCAAGCGCCTGCTTTCCTATCTTAATTTCCATTGTGGGCGGCGTGGCTTTCGCCACGTATTCGGCCAATTTTGGCACGCCAAATTGCAAAAATAGCCAACCTGCTAGCACAGTAGCTATTAATGCAACCAGTACCCAACCGAAATGGTTTTCTACATAGTGTAGCGCGCGCCAAAACGTACTGGATTGTGATGGCATAACGGCTTCTAAGGCACTGATTTCTACCGCCTCTAAGCGACTTTTATCGGGCAAGTCAATTAGCCGTTTGGCGGCGCCCAGCTTGGCTTGCACAGTTATATCAGCCAACGCAAAAGTGTGCGTAATACCTTCTACATCAAAGGTTAATTGCTTGGTTTCTGTTAGCACGCGTACCATTACTAACTTGGCGCGCGCGCTTAAACCATCAAAATAATCTGCTTGAAACGTCATTATTTAACTTAAATCTAAAACTGTCCGAAAAACTAGCCAAAAAAACTAGCCAAAAGATTATCAAAAGTTTGCCAAAAGACTAGCCAAAAATTTACCAAAAGTCTAGCCAAAAGTCTAGCCAAAAATCTAACAAAAAAAGTTACCCAAAAGACAAGTCAACATCAAACATATCGGCTATTTCTTCACCCGTGGCCTTTACTTCGGCCTTTTTATCGCCTACAAATTGGTCAAAATCCACATCACCCACAATGTGTAATTTAGATGCGCGATACCGCGCCAACCGAATCTGCGCCCACGGCGTTGCTAGGCCAAAACTAAACATAATGGCCAGCATATTGGTTAAATATAACCATAAAAAATCGCGTGCGCGCAAGCTGCTTTTAAACGTTAACTTGTCCAGAGTCGTGTTATTCCACACCAAATTGCTAATTCGAGATTGAAAATAACCAATAAAACTAAAAATAAACAAACCGTACAATAATGCGCCGCCCAAACCTGCCAACAAACCAAACGGTGTAGATAACCAGTCTTTTATTTTACTTTGCGCTGCCTGTTCTTGTTCTTTTTTAATCATGTCTGCTATATCTTTATCTTGCGCTTGTTGCTCTTTAGGCGTCATTTTCTGCGGCTCGTTTGCCATATCATCAATTACTCTTGCCGCAGTTTCTGCGCTCAAAGCCGCAGCAGGCGACGCGGCGTCTGCATTGACTATACCCACTTCTGCCGCTTGTTCGACTTTTTCAGCATTTTGTGCGCTGCGCGAAATTTCAACGGGTGCGTTGTCAGAATACACGCGCTCTACTTTAGTTGAATTTGTCTTGGCAGAGCTTGCCTCTTCATTTGCGGCGACAATAATTGGCGAAAATGCTTTCAGATTGGGGATGCTTAAAGTGGCATGCGGCGCGGCAACCGCTTTTACTTTAGTGACATAAGCCTGATAAACAGGAATAGCAATGGCTGCTAAAATGCCAATCACTGGCAGCAAAAAAACAATCAAATAGATTTTGTAAAAGCCTTTAACCACGCGGCGCATCTCAAATTGGCTTAGGCCAAAGCGATGATTGCTCATTAAAAACTGGCTTTTTTCGTGCGCTATGTATGGCCATATTAAGCCCAGCGTAAAAATGGTGAGCATGGGCAAGCCAATAAACACACGCGCCGCTTTATTCACTGTGCCGACAAAATCAAATCGCAGGCCGCGATGACTAGTATTGCGTGAATTAAAAATAGAACCGCGCACGATTAACCAAGGCAAAAATACAAAAAATAGCAACACCAATATGCCTGCCAGTATTGGGCTGCTGCCTTTGCCATACACATATAGTGCAAACAAAATAAGGGCGATAATGCGCCCTTTTAAAATGGCAATCGGATTGGCATGGTAATCAAAACCCACATTATCAATTAAGGTATTGTTATAAAAATACTTTTTGCGGCGCACCTTTGCCCAAGCAGAATAAACGCCGAGCGTGACTAAACTTAGCAACAAATTGACTATCCAAATACCAAAATATTCTGACGCTTTACCCTTAAAAATAATGGGTGTGATTTTTTGATTGCCAGTTTGATTAGTTGTTTGACTAATAGACGAATTATTTGGATTGCCAACGAGCACGTTCATGTTAATTTCCCTAAATGACAAATTCTTTAATTTTTATTGGCATGAGTGTACCCGATTTGATGATTTTGGTATATTAAGCGTTTTAGCAAAACTTGAGTCAAACCTATCTCTATGAAGTTACCGCAACTAAGTTTTTACAATACCTATTTATCCAATTGTCGTATGCCCAATTTACGCAGTTTATGGATGCTAGTGGCTGCGCTAGGGTTTGCGATTATGGGTGCGCTGGTAAAGGTAGGCTCGCCAAAATTTGGCAGCGCAGAGCTGGTTTTTTACCGCTCAGCTTTTGGCTTATTGTTTATTTATGCTTATATTTTTGCCAAAAAGCTGCCGCTTAAAACGCCTTTTTTAACCATGCAAATGAGCCGCGCTTTGGTCGGCTTAGCGTCGCTGGTGCTATTTTTTTACGCCATCGCGCATTTACCGTTAGCCACTGCCGTGACGCTTAACTACACATCTGCGCTATTTTTGGCTGTTTTTATGCCATTTTTTTTGCACCAAGAATTTGCACAAAATCAATCAAAGCCCATACTTTATGGCATGATTTTGTTAGGTTTTATAGGTGTGGTATTGTTGTTAAAACCTGTTTTAAATCAACGTGATATTCTACCAGGCGCTTTAGGTTTACTGTCTGGCATGGGCGCGGCACTGGCTTATATTCATGTTAAACAATTAGGTAAATTAAACGAGCCCGATTGGCGCACCGTGTTTTACTTTACCTTTGTTTCCACCATCGCCAGCGGCGCCTGGATGCTAACGCAGCACTTTACATCGCTTAAGTGGGACGACATACCGATGCTGCTGGGCTTGGGATTATCAGCGACAATTGCGCAGTTAGCCATGACGCGTGCTTATCGCACTGGCCATACCCTGCTGGTAGCATGTTTAGCTTACACCACCGTGATATTCGCCAGCGTATTTGGCGTGATTTTTTGGCAAGAATCGCTTTCAATTTTTGAATATATTGCTATTGGTTTAATTATTTTAAGTGGCATGATTAGCATTTATGCAACAAGCGAGCTAGATTAATAAAATCACCGTCGAACTGCACTAGACATTTTAAAGCAATCGCAGTAATCTTAACCTTCTGCGTTATTAACGCAAAAAATAGTTGTATTAAATATGCGATTTATAATTTTTAAGTATATAACAACCATCGCTGCCATATTTTTATTAAGCGGTTGTTTAGGTGGCAGTATTGCCACGCAAATTGTTAGCACTATTGCCACTAAAATGGCAGATAGAGCGATTGCCAACGCGATGGATGTACAAGACGGCCCGAGTAATCGCAGGCAAACCAATACTTACAATAACAATTCTTACAAAACTGCTGACAACTTATCAGCAAACAAAAATAACGGCTTGGTTAAAAATAAAGACATCATTAAAAATAATGACTTAATTAAATATAATGAAACACTTAAAAATAATGACTTAACCAAAAATAAAAACTTAGCTAAAAATGTCGACTCAGTTAAAAATATTGATTTCGCAAAAAATAACTTGGGTAGAAATAATCCTTTAAGCAATACAAAAAACAGCACACTTAATGCCACGCCTGCAGACCCTTATCAAGCCGCTATGATTAATATGGCTTTTGAGCAAGTGAAGCCATTGCAAGAAACCAGCGCAAGTCAACCATCGCCGCTTCAAGTTGAAGAAATTGAAACGCGCATCGCCATCATCGAAGGCAACCAACTAGTGCAGGTAGAGTTATTTAATTTATTAATTGGCGATGAAAAGAATGCAGTTTTTGAGCATGCACGAATGCTGGGCGCAATAAATTTGCCCAAGCAACGCGAATGGCAACATTGGGGTGTGGGCACTGGCGCTTTTCTGCAAGTTGGTGAAAACGCCAAAAAAATCATCACATTTTTGATTCCGCCAGAATTTGGAAAATTACCTAGCGGCAGCTTTGCGATGGTTGAATTGGCAAGCGCCGGCGAGCTAAATGTGGCGCGGTACAAAGGCAATTAATTTTGTAGGAGCGGATTTATGTGCGATTTTTACATCGCTTAATTTTTACAGCGCTTAATTGCGGATAAATCCGCTCCTACATGATTTTTACAGCGCTTAATCGCGGATAAATCCGCTCCTACATGATTTTTACAGCGTTTAATCGCGGATAAATCCGCTCCTACACACGACTTTAAGGCTCTAACAAACCGCTGCGCATCGCTATTAGCGCTATTTCTGCAGAATTTTGTGCGTTTAATTTTTGCTTAATATTATATAAATGGGTACCAACAGTGCGCGGACTTAAAAATAAATTTTCGGCAATCTCATTGGTCGTTTTACCTTTAGCCAGCGACATAAACACTTCAAACTCTCGCTCGCTTAATACGTCCACTGGGCTTTGTGTGCCCGATAGCTGCTGAATAGCCATTTGCTGCGCTACGCTGGCCTCAATGTACTTTTTACCGCTGGCCACCATGCGAATTGCTTTTATTAACTCCTCAGCCGCGCTACGTTTGGTTAAATAGCCCATCGCGCCAGCATTTAATACCCGCTTGGGGTGCACCGAATCTTCATGTGCACTTAACACCAAAATTCTCGCGTTGTTATCTTTGGCTAAAATGCGCTCAATCGCCTCCAGCCCGCCCATGCCTGGCATAGTAATGTCCATCACCACAATATTCGGCTTATGTTCCATGTAGGCTCTTATCGCCATTTCGCCATTTTCGGCCTCGGCAATCACCTTAATATCGGGCGCTGTTTCCAGCAGCATTTTAAAGCCCATACGTACCACCGCGTGGTCATCCACCAGCATCACATTAATTTGACTCATATTGTTTTGTCCTTAATTTTTATTGCTTCAGGGCTGTTAACTTGAGAACTGTTAACTTGTGGAATATTTGCTTGCGGAATGCTGATGTAAATAGTCGTTCCACGGTTGTTATGTTGGGCATGTAAATCAGAATCTACATTAAAATTACCATGAAATCCTTGCACACGCTCGCGCATACCCAGCAAGCCAAAATGATTGGTTTGATCCACATCGTAAATATTCATGCCTTTACCGTCATCTCGTATGGTTAATTGCAATGCGCCTGTTTGAGTGGTTTCCAGCTTAATGTCAATATTACTGGCCTCGGCATGCTTAATTGCGTTGGTAATGGCCTCTTGCACAATACGGTAAATGTTAATGTTTAGGCTCTCGCCTAAGTGATCTAACTTGCCAATTAATTGCAAACTTATCGTTAAATTGGGATTTTGCTGTTGCACAACACTTACTGTATCGCGCAATGTTTCGCTTAAGCCCAAATTATCAAGCGAACCAGGGCGCAATTGCCGAATTATGTTGTGCATGCCATCATAAATGTGATTAGCAGCAGCAACAATGGTTTGCGCGTGGCCAGAAATAATGGGTGCGTTATCTTTGGTTTTACTCACTATAGCCACGGCAAAAGTTTTAATCGCTGTCACATATTGGCCAAGTTCATCGTGCAGCTCGCGCGCTAAGCTGCGGCGTTCATCCTCAATATGGCTTTGAATTAGCGCGGTTAATTGGCGGTTTTCTTCTAATTGACGCTCGGCCGCCAGTGATTCGGCCATGCGATTTAAACTGTGGCCAATTTTTTCAAATTCGGGCAAATCAAAACTAGGTAAACGCGTGGTTAAATCACCCTTCTCCATCTTATTAATGGCTTGCAACATAGGCCGTAATGGTCGCAGCCAGCGCCCAAGCATCCAATACACCACGGCGTTTAACAATACAAAAAAACCTAAACCAATCCAAAATAAACTGCGCAATTTATTCCAAGCCTCGCGCACGCCGCCCGCAGGGTTTGGCACAACTTCTAAGCGCCCAAAATGTAAAAAACGCGTGACTGATTTTTCGTGTGGGTCAAGCGCATCCACAAACCATTTTGGCGGATTTTCGTTAGAACGATATTTTGATGGTGGCGATTGAAACATCAACGTGCCGCGAATATCATATAAAAAAATCTCGTTACCGCGCACGTGGCCCAGATGCTCTAAAAAGCGGTGCATCACATCGTGTGTATAACCCCACTCTGGGTTTTGCGATGCACTTACAATTACGGTATCGAGCAGTTGCACAGTCACTCTGGTGGCCGCTTCTACGCCCTCTTGAATAGACGATTTTGTGCCATTAAAATTGACGTAACCCACCGCCAACATAAATAGCAGCAACAATACAGTGATAAGTAAGTTAAGGCGAAAGCGAAGGCTCATACAATTGATTATAACTAATAAAAAGCGAATATGATCTACTTAAAACCATGAACCTAAACACGATTACAAACCATCTAGAGGGCTACTTACGCCGCGGCCACCTTTGTTTAATACATGGGTATAAATCATGGTGGTGGCAACATCACTATGACCCAGCAACTCTTGCACGGTGCGAATATCGTAACCGCCCGACAATAAATGTGTGGCAAAACTATGGCGCAAAGTGTGCGGTGTGGCCAGCTTTACAATACCTGCCAATTTAACTGCTTTTTTAACCGCAAGTTGCACGGTTTTTTCATCGGCATGATGGCGTCTAATTTTTTTAGCCAGCGGATCAACCGACAACTTAACCGACGGAAAACAATATTGCCAACTCCAACTTTTGCCACCGCTGGGGTATTTTCTAGCTAATGCCATGGGCATAAACACTTCACCATGGCCACTGTTTAGGTCATCATTATGTAACACCTGCACTTTAACCAAATGTGCTTTTAATGGCTGTACCAAACTTAAGGGCAGCATGGTCACCCTATCTTTAAAGCCTTTGCCTTCGCGCACTAAAATCTCGCGCTGGGCAAAATCCACATCTTTCACCCGCAAGCGCAGCGCCTCCATAATGCGTAACCCGCTACCATAAAGTAGGCTAGCAATCAGCCACATGGTGCCATCCATACGGCTTAACACGGCTTGTACCTCAGCTTGGGTCAGCACCACAGGCAAACGCTGCGGCACTTTGGCTTGCGTTACGTTATCTAGCCAAGGCAACTCAACCCCCAGCACCTCTTTATACAAATACAATAACGCACTTTTGGCTTGATTTTGCGTGCTGGCAGAAACATTACGCGTTACCGCCAAATGCGTTAAAAACGCCTCCACTTCGACCGCGCCCATGTCTTTTGGGTGGGTCTTGTCAAAATGCAAAATATAGCGTTTAATCCAATCAATATAACTTTTTTCGGTGCGCAAGCTGTAATGCTTTACCCGCATTTTGGCTACCACTTGGTCTAGCAGTTTTGGTGGTTGTGCTGAGTTAGTGATGTTATTCATTTGGTTGACATTTTCTGCATAATTCCCATAATTATACAATGGGTTACGACTTAACTTGACGATTTAACTTGACATCTTAAATGCACATGATTAAACTAGTCATATAACTAGTCATAAAGGAGCTGCACAAGATGAATACATGGCCCGTACAAGACGCTAAAGCGCGCTTTAGCGAATTTTTAGATGCATGCATTACCGATGGATCGCAACTGGTTACGCGACGTGGTGTAGAAACAGCCGTTTTAGTACCAATTGCCGAGTGGAAACGCTTAAACCAAGCTGCACCACCCGCTTTAAAAGCTTTGTTATTATCTAACGATGCGCGCGGCGAGTTAAATGTACCGCCGCGCGGCATGGCAAAACGCCGCACATCTATCGCAGCGTAAGCATGTATTTACTCGAAACTAATATTGTTTCAGAACTTAGAAAAATCAAACCGCACGGCGCCGTACTAGCATGGCTGCAAAGTGTAGATGACCACGATTTGCATTTATGTGCTGTGACAATTGGCGAAATACAAGCAGGCATAGAAATCACCCGCGAGCAAAATGCGGATAAAGCCAACGAAATCGAAGCTTGGCTAAATCAGCTTGCCAGCAACTACAGCGTGCTACCAATGACCGCAGAAACATTTAGAATTTGGGCAAAACTCATGCACGGGCAATCAAACACAGTGATTGAAGATGCCATGATAGCCGCCTGCTCCATCGCACATCGGCTAACAGTAGTGACAAGAAATGTACGCGATTTTGAACGTTTTTCGGTAAACTTATTAAACCCATTTGAGCTTTAATTGGCGTAATTTAATAAAAATTGCTATATTTATGTATGAAGAGCTTTTAACGCTGTTGTTAGGTGTAATAAATTTGTTGAAACAATTGATTTAATTATGAATATTCATAAACATATAATATTAACAACATGCCCAAATAAAAGATTAAGTTCTTATTTGGGGTCTACTTTACGTTGGGCATAACAAAAAAAAGGAAACGGAAATGAGTGACTTTTCTACAAAAAATACAAAACCAACGGCTGCCGAATATCTTGCGGCCACAGAAGCCGAACTACTCGACAGACTAAATCGAAATCCAACTAATATGGATAGTGAGTTCCCATTTATTCAATCGGTTATTGCCGTTCGCACAGCAGAAAGCCAAAGAAAAACTAACGAGGCTTT
>JAYTEL010000223.1:0-21227 GCA_043735225.1 Methylotenera sp.
TATTGGTTGCGATTGCACTAAATCCATCATCAAACTTTCTTGGCCGCGGGTCATGGCCATATACACTTCTGCCAGCAACTCGGCATCTAGCAAAGCGCCATGTAAGGTTCGCAGCGCATTATTTACACCAAAGTGCCGACACAATGCATCTAAATTATTGCGTTGGCCTGGCCTTGAATCTTTCGCCATTTTAAGCGTATCGGTGATTTTATCGCAAAATGTGGCGATTGGCTGTAGCCCGATACGTCCGAGCTCGCTATTTAAAAAGCCTACATCAAACGGCGCGTTATGGATAATTACTTCAGCATTGTTTACAAAATTAATTAAATCTTGCGCAACCGCCTCAAATAAAGGTTTGTCTTGCAAAAATTCCAAGGTGATTCCATGCACTTCTTGCGCGGCCGGGTCAATCTCGCGCTGCGGGTTTAAATAGACATGGAAATGATTTTTAGTCGAGCGCCGATTGATCATCTCTACCGCCGCAATTTCAATAATGCGATGACCTTGCGCGGGATAAAGCCCTGTGGTTTCGGTATCTAAGAATATTTGGCGCATATTAACCCTATTATTTTAAACTGCTTTAATTTAATTCTTTACAAAAAAGCTGCTACGCCATCATTGGCAAGGCTATCAGCTCGTTCATTTCCTGCATTTCCTGCATGGCCTTTTACCCAAATCCAATTTACTTTATGTTGATTTGCTAATACATCTAGCTCTTTCCACAAGTCATCATTTTTAACTGGCTTTTTATCTGCAGTACGCCAATTTCGGGCTTTCCAGCCAATAATCCATTCACTAATGCCTTTTTGCACATACACTGAATCGGTATAGATTTTAACATCGCACGGCCGCTTAAGCGCTTCCAAAGCCCGAATCACCGCAGTTAGCTCCATACGATTATTGGTAGTCAGTTGCTCGCCGCCGCATAAAGACTTTTCTTTGCCGTCATATTGCAGCCAAGCGCCCCAGCCGCCAGGCCCAGGATTGCCCTTGCAGGCGCCGTCGGCATAAATTTCAACAACGTTTTTTATTATTTCGACAGAATTCATTATTTACTGGGTTTCATTATTAACTGGGTTTCATTATGTACTGGGTTTTATTATTTGCAGGGTTTCATTTTTTTGATTTTGCTGATGCGTTGTTGATTTTGTTTTTGCTGATGCGATGTTGGTTTAGGTTTACTGCTTACGCCAAGCCCTTGTTGCAATATACTTTTCTTCCAATTTGGTTTTAGCAAGGTTATATTAACCACGCGTTTTTTGGCCACGATAAAATAAATGCCACCCAACATCGGCCACCACTTTTCACCCAGTGCATCCATACAATTAAAGCGTTTTAGCCACTTTTCATCGTTTACCGGCGGCTCGTATGCATTCATGCTGCCGCTCACAAATTCTAAACCCAATAAAGCTAACCAATCTTTTATGCGCGATAGCGTAAAAAAATGGCCATGCCATGGATAAGACTCATCTTTGACGTAAATTGACTCTTTAATTAAAGCCTGCTTAATACCCCAAGCACTCATTGGGTTAAAACCCGTTAATATTAAATGGCCTTCTGGCACTAAAATACGTTCGACCTCACGCAAGGTTTGATGCGGGTTACGGCTAAACTCTAGTACATGCGGCAGGCAAACTAAATCAATACAACTCTCAGCAAATGGTAAATAATCGCTTTCACACAGCGCATCACCTTCGCGGTTGCCCACATGCATCAAATGCGGTATGCGCGAGCTTTTTAGCGCATCTAATTGCAATAAACCTATTTGCAGCGCGTTAAAACCAAAAATATCGCTTACCACTGCGTCATACATGACTTGCTCGCGCGCTAGCACATAGCGCCCAAGCGTGCTTTCAAGCCAAATACTTTGTGACTCACTAGTTTGGTAGTTGCTTGCTATACTTTTATTTTGATTGGTTGGTTGCATTGCTAGTTAAACAAAACTACTATTAAAATTATGCTTACTATTATGCCTATCCCCGCGTTTGATGACAATTATATATGGCTTTTGCATAATGGTCAGAATGCTGTGGTGGTTGACCCTGGCGATGCGAATCCGGTGATTGAAAAGCTAATGGGCTTGCAACTTAATTTAAGCGCTATTTTAATCACACACCACCATCGCGACCATATTAATGGCGTTAACGCATTGCTAAAGCAATCGTCCGACCTTGCGCCAATTACCGTTTATGCGCCGCAGTATGAGCAATTTGATTTTAAACATATTAAGCTCTCAGAAGGCGATATAGTTAATTTGCCACAAATTGGGCAAAGCTTTAAGGTATTGTGGCTTCCAGGCCATACTTTAGGACATATTGCCTATGTAAACGATGCGCAATTATTTTGCGGCGATGTGTTATTTGGCGCAGGATGTGGGCGTTTATTTGAAGGCACGCCTGCGCAGATGCTACACTCTTTACAACGTTTAAAAAACTTAAACCCTACAACACAAGTGTTCTGCACGCATGAATATACGGCTAAAAACATTGATTTTGCGTTAACACTAGATTCTACTAATGAAGATTTAATTAACAGAAAACAACAAGTTATACAATTAAGCGCGCAACACAAGCCAAGTTTACCAAGCAGTATTGATTTAGAATTAAAAACTAATCCCTTTTTACGCTGCAATCAAGCAAGCATCATTGCAAATTCAAAAGCAGAAAATAAAAGTGAATTAACTGTTTTTACGGCGATTAGAACCTTAAGAAATCACTTTTAATTTTTATGTTTTTTGTATTTGCTAGAATCAAATAAATCATTATTAATCATCCACATACCATTTACTTATAAACAAGAACTTTTACTTGACTATTCAATTTTGCGTCGCTACTATGCATTTAACACATCTGCAGGAAATCCTCAAAAATGCATGTAAATTCATATCAATCTGCCGCTTTAAGCTTATACAACTCACTCCTTTTAAGCGCGCGTTTACTATTAAAGCCGCCAGTAATGTTATCCTTTTTTAGTGTCTGTTTATTGGCCTGCGCGGCATTTTATGCGCCGCATGCAATTGCCGAAAATAGCGTATCTGCCAATGTGCCTAGTAATGTTTCAACCAATGTTTCTGACGTGCAAATTGAGGTGATTGATCAGCCTGCCAGTGGCGATTTAGTGACTGACCCTATACAAGCTTACATTGCTAGTACCAATCTTGATGAAAACGGTCAAGAAGATCTTTGGGGCCGAATTAAAGACGGCTACGGGATTCCTGATGTGGAATCAACTTACGCCACCAAGCACGAAACTTGGTACGCGTCGCGCCCCGATTATATAAAACGCATGGTTGAGCGCAGTCAACGTTATTTATTTCATATTGTTGAAGAAGTGCAAAAACGCAATATGCCAACTGAAATTGCGTTGTTGCCGATGATTGAAAGCGCATTTAATCCGCAAGCAAACTCCACCAGCAAAGCTTCTGGTATTTGGCAATTTATTCCGTCTACTGGCAAAAGTTTTGGCTTAAAACAAAACTGGTGGGTGGATAATCGCCGCGATGTCACCGCTGCCACCAGCGCAGCCCTAGATTACTTACAAAAATTACATGGAATGTTTGGTACGTGGGATCTCGCCCTAGCCGCTTATAATGCTGGTGAAGGCACTGTGCAACGTGCGATTGACAAAAATCGTCGCCAAGGATTGCCTACCGATTACCAAAGCTTAAGCTTGCCCGAGGAAACCAGAAATTATGTGCCAAAATTGCAAGCGATTAAAAATATCGTGTCTGACCCTGACAGATTTGGATTAAAAATAGGATCGATTCCTAATCGCCCATACTTTGCGCGCGTTACCACGCCAAAACAAATTGATTCAAAATTAGCTGCACAATTAGCCGAAATTTCTTATGATGAATTTATCTCGCTAAATCCTAGTTATAACCGCCCTGTGATTACCTCGCAAGGCGAAAAAACGCAATTGCTTTTACCTGTTTGGGCGGCAGAGCGCTTTGCTGACAACCTTGCTAATTATGATAAACCACTCACCAGCTGGCAAACTTACAACGCTAAACGCGGCGAGCGTATGGATAATATTGCCAGTAAATTTGGCATAAATGTCAGCCAATTGCGCGATGTAAATGGCATGGTAGCAACAGGTAAACTGCGTAATTCGCAAGCTATGCTAGTGCCAGCGGCTTACAGTGGAAAACCAATTAGTCATTCAAATGAAATTCATACCGATAGCATCAACTCGGCCGAGATGGAAAATAATAACCATATTGATCAAACCGCTGAAATTGAACCAGTTGTCAATGGTCCCGTCATACACAAAATAAAAAATGGTGATACATTGCAAGGGTTGGCAGCAAAATATAATACAGATTCTAAAACACTGATTAAAATCAATCATTTAAAAAATACAAAACTTAAATTAGGTCAAATACTAAAAATTAATGAAACGTTAACTATAAATAGAAAAGATATTGTTAAAGACAATGGCTTAATAAAAACTAGTTACAAACCTGGCTTAAAACATAACCCTAGCGCTTTAGTTAGTAGCAATAAAAATAATAACAGCCATTCTTATAGTAAAATTAAAGAACATAAAAATTCTAGTGTAAATCACGTTAGTATTCGATTGCACCACCGACTAAAATAAATAATTTATGAATAATTTAGCATTTCTAAACATACAGTTAACCAAAAGAAATGCTAAATTAGGCACTACATTTGCATTATTTTTTATGCTATGCAGTTGCAATCAACCAACACAACAGCTTAGCGCTATATCACTCAATAAAACTTATTCAAGCCAAGCCGGCGGCACACTTATAGATGCGATGTTGGGCGAGCCGTCCAGCTTAGTTTCAATGATTGCAGGCGAGGCTCCATCATCTGCAATTACTGCCAATATTTTCAACAAATTACTTAAATACAATAAAAACTTAGATTTAGAAGGCGAGCTAGTTAGTGGCTGGCAAGTTTCATCAGACCAAAAAACCATCACCTTTACACTAAAACCTAATTTAAAATGGGCCGATGGCAAGCCGCTGACTAGCGCAGATGTATTGTGGACTTGGCAAGCAGTTACTAACGATAAAAATGGCAGCCCTTACGCTTCAGATTTTCAATTGGTAAAAAAAGCCGAAACACCTGACGCGCTTACATTTAGTGTTACTTATAGTGAGCCTTACGCGCCTGCACTTGATAGTTGGGCAGGTCTGCAGATTTTGCCGAAGCATTTATTACAAGATCAAGATTTACACACTACCGCATTTGCGCGCAAACCAATTGGCAGTAGTTATTACCAGCTGGATAACTGGAATACTGGTGAAAACATTCGTTTATCGCGTAATCCCACATCGGTATTGGGTCAAGCTAAAATTGACCATTTGGTTTCGCGCATCATTCCCGATACTTCTGCCCAATTTTTAGAGCTAATGGCAGGCAATATTGACAGCATGAGCTTAGATCCAACGCAGTTTTCGCGCATTGTACCGGCACGAACTAAATTAAAAGAAACACTTAATCTTTATAAAGAATTAGGCAACAGTTATACCTACATGGGCTTTAATCTCAAGCACAAACCGTTTGACGACGTGCGTGTACGTCAAGCTATTAATTACGCCATTAATAAGCAAGAAATTATTGATGGTGTTTATCTAGGCCTTGGAATTAATATTGCTTCGCCCTACAAGCCCGGCACGCGTTGGAGCAACCCCGATTTAAAGCCATATGCTTATAATCCCGCCAAAGCCAAAGCGTTGTTAAAAGAGGCAGGTTTTGTTGCAAACAGTAGCGGCATATTAGAGCGCGATGGCAAGCCGCTGCGCTTTGAAATTGTGACCAACCAAAATAAAGAGCGCGAAAAATCAGCTATATTAATTCAACGCTGCTTAAAAGATGTAGGTATAGAGGTGAAAATTCGCGCCATTGAATGGGCGAGCTTTATTAGCCGCTTTATTAAAACAGGTGATTTTGATGTGGTGGTGCTGGGCTGGAGTCTAGGCCTAGATCCTGATCAATATAGTATTTGGCATTCTAGCCAACAAGGCGGCGATAAGTTTAATTTTATTGGCTATGGCAACCCCGTCGTTGATAAGCTGCTCGAGCAAGGCCGCACCGAGCTTGACCCCGCTAAACGCCAGATTATTTATCATCAATTTGCAAAAGTTTTACTAGAAGACAGCCCAGTCATTTATTTATCTGCTGGTTACGGCTTGAGCGCAATTCACAAACGCGTTAAAGGCATTGTTGACCCAATACCGCCTGCGGGCGTGGGCTTTGAATCAGAAAAATGGTTTATTCCACAGCCGCTACGCAGAAACGAAATGACGGCCAATTAATTATGTTAAGTTATATTATTAAACGTACGCTTTGGATGATTCCATTATTAATAGGAATTAGCTTAATATCGTTTTTTATCATGCACTTAGCACCTGGCGACATCACCAATAACGAGGCATCTTTTAACCCAAAAACCAGTGCAGAATCGCGCCAAAAATTGCGTGAGCTGTACAACTTAGATAAGCCTGTCATCGTGCAATATGGATTGTGGATGAAGCGTATGGTGACTTTAGATTTTGGCAACTCATTCGCCAGTCACCGAAAACCCGTTTTTTGGCAAACGACAGATAAAGATGGCAACGTCACCAAGGGCATGATTCAAGAAGCGCTGCCTATTACCTTACTTATTAACATTATTGGGCTAGTAATCACGCTTGCGCTGGCCATTCCAATTGGTATTATTGCCGCGCGAAAACATATGCGCTGGCAAGATCAATCCATCACGCTATTTAATTTTATTGGCTTCTCAATTCCTGGTTTTTGGTTATCGCTACTGCTAATGTACTGGCTGGGCGTGGCAAATGATTGGTTGCCAATTTCTGGTATTCACAGCCTTAATTACGATTCTCTCAGCACTTTTGGCAAAATGAAAGATTTAATGAGCCACTTATTTATGCCCGTCATCATCCCTTCTGTCACGGGTTTGGCTAGCATCACGCTGTTTGTTAAAAGCGGTATGTTGGATGTGCTACATCAAGATTACATCACTACCGCCCGTGCTAAAGGCTTAAGTGAGCACAAAGTAGTTTATACCCATGCGCTTAGAAACGCCCTGCTGCCGCTGATTACCATTGTTGGCTTGTCTATTCCGGGCTTAATTGGTGGCTCGGTTATTTCAGAGCAAATTTTTGCTATTCCAGGTATGGGCAAGCTCTTTTATGGCGCGGTAATGGCGCGCGACTTTCCTGTGGTGATGGGCATTTTAACAATTGGTTCTGCGCTTACTTTAATGGGTAATTTAATTGCCGATATCGCATATGCATGGGCTGATCCACGCGTTCGCCGCGGCGTTGTAAAACAGTAACATGTTGAAGGGCTTCCTGTGAATAAAAGCTTGCTATCAAAAGCCATAACAAATCCGCTTTCTAAAGCGGGCTTTATAATTATTGTGGCGGTATTTTTGCTGGCAATGCTTGCGCCGTTTATCGCGCCATTTGATCCCGATGACATCAACGTAAAGTCTATTTTAATTGCGCCAAGTGCGCAACATTGGATGGGTACTGATGGCCTAGGGCGTGACGTATTAAGTCGCATGTTATATGGCGGGCGCATCTCTTTGCTTGTGGGCTTGGTGGCTGTTGGTATTTCTACCATTATTGGCATCATTTTGGGTGCAATCGCGGGCTATTATCGCGGTTGGGTCGATACCGTTATCATGCGTTTAGTTGATGTCATGCTGTCGATTCCCAGCTTCTTTTTGATTCTTGCCGTGATTGCATTTTTAACGCCATCGATTGTTAACGTGATGATTGTGATAGGCTTAACTTCGTGGATGGGCGTAACGCGCCTAGTGCGCGCCGAATTTTTAAGCTTGAGCGGCCGCGAATTTGTACTTGCATCGCGTACATTAGGCGCAAAAGATGCGCGCTTAATTTTTACACATTTATTACCAAATAGCCTTACACCTATCATTGTTAGCTCGGTGTTGGGCGTGGCTGGCGCGGTATTGTTAGAATCTGGCTTAAGCTTTTTAGGGTTAGGCGTGCAAGCGCCGCAAGCCTCTTGGGGCAATATTTTAACCGATGGCAAAGACTATATTCAGTTTGCTTGGTGGCTATCACTGTTTCCTGGGTTGGCTATTTTGCTAACGGTATTAGGGTATAATTTATTGGGCGAAGGCCTGCGCGACGCACTTGATCCGCGTAGCGGGTCAAGTAAATAGCAGTGACGCGTAGCGGGTTAAGTAAATAATAGTACCCCGAAGAGCGGTGCTGAAAATAGCAACATCGCGCAGCGATAACACCAAATAAATTAATCAAACAGGAAATATTATGGGATTTTTAACAGGTAAAAAAATTATTATCACCGGCGTATTAAGCGACCGTAGCATTGCATATGGCATTGCCAAAGCCATGAAGCGTGAGGGCGCAGAGCTGGCTTTTACCTATCAAATGGAAAAACACATGCAGCGCGTAGCCGACTTAGCCGCGCATTTTGATTCAACAATTGTCTTACCCTGCGATGTTGCTTTTGATGATCAAATAAACGCGCTGTTCCCCGCTTTGGCAAAACATTGGGACGGGCTTGACGGCCTCGTGCACTCATTGGCTTTTGTACCTAAATCTGCACTAGATGGCGATTATTTAGACACGATTGGCATGGACGGCGTTAGCCGCGAAAACTTTCGTATTGCGCACGATATTAGCTCATACAGTTTTTCTGCGCTGGCAAAAGCCGCCTATCCTATGATGCAAGGACGTAATGGCAGCTTGCTCACACTTTCTTACCTAGGCGCAGAACGCACCATGCCAAACTATAACGTAATGGGCGTTGCCAAAGCCAGTTTAGAAGCCAATGTGCGCTATTTGGCGCAAAGCCTAGGGCATCGTGGCATCCGCGTTAATGCGGTATCAGCAGGGCCTATTAAGACGCTTGCGGCAAGTGGCATTGCAGACTTCGATAAAATGATCGGCTTTAACGAACAACATTCAGCACTGCGCCGCAATGTAACGACGGATGAAGTAGGCAATGCTGCGGCATTCTTATGTAGCGACTTAGCTTCTGGCGTAACGGGTGAAATTATGTATGTGGACGGCGGCATGAATATCACCGCTGCTGGTCAAATTTAATTGGCTCACTTGGCATAAAAATGGCAACGTTTACAATCATCACCTTAATTAACAATTGCATGTAGTCAAACTATTTTATCGTGTAAACTACTTTTATTGAGCATAATTAAACAAAAAGCCGATACCATTTATGTTGGTACCGGCTTTTTAATAGCTAATTTAAGCTATTGTTCTGGTTTGGTTTCTAATAATTGTCGATTCACAACCACTTTACTTTTGGCTTTCAGCGATTGACCATAAGCGCTCACATATTCAGCTGCCATGGCAGCTTGTAACTCTGACTCGGCAGCATTCTTGGCTACATCATCTTTATTGAGCGTATTTGCAACGCTTAAAACTTTAACAATGGTATAACTTGTTTTACCGTTTACAAAACCTGCGTAGGCTGGCAGTTTGCTGGCGTCAATTTTGAACACTTGATTCATGACAATATCAGTTAAGCCTTGCGCGCTTTTGCGATCGACTGTTACTGGCTCAATCCATCCCAACTCTTTGCCTGCGTCGCCCGCTTTTAGCTTAGCCAAATCAGCAGCGCCTTTATCAGTCGCCAATTTAACCGCTTGCTCCAACTTTAAAACTGCCTCAATACCGCCTTTAACCTCGTCAAAAGTGCGCGGCGCAGATGCTTTGTAATCGATTACGCGCGCCGACATCATATTGTCAGGTGACACCTCAATGGCTTCTGTATTGCGCTTTTCTTTAAGCACTGGGGCTGAAAACACGCTATTCATTAGCTTTTCATTCTTAAAAAATTTAGCGCCATCGTCACGGCTTAACCAGCCACTAGTTTGCAATTGAATATTTAATTGATCAGCCGCTGGTTTTAAACTGCCAGATTGCTCGTACACCGTATTGCTAAATTCATCCGCCAACTCAGCATATTTAGCTTGTGCCTTTTGCCAGAGTAAATCACTTTTGATTTGCGCTTTAAAGCTTTCTAGCGAGAGATTTTGGCCAGAGATGCCATCAAGACGAATAATATGATAACCAAATTCTGATTCTACTAAATCACTAATTTGACCTACTTTCATGTTAAACACAGCCTCGTCAAACGGCTTAACCATTGCGCCGCGGGCAAAAGAGCCTAAATCGCCGCCTTTAACAGCCGAGCCAGGATCTTGCGAATTTTTAGTGGCGAGCTCTGCAAATTTTTTCGGGCTTTTCTTAAGCTCAGCCAAAATGCCAGCGGCCTTATCTTTAGCTGCTAGCTTATCTTTATCGCTAGCACCGGCGGCAAAACTAATTAAAATATGGCTAGCTTGACGCTGCTCATCGTTTTGAAACTTAGCCGAATTTGCGTCATAAAAATCTTTAATTTCTTTATCATCAACCTTCATTTGCGCCACATATGTTGCCGCTGACAACATGGCAAACTCTAATTTAACTTGCTCTGGCACCACAAATTTATCTTTATGCAAATCGTAATAAGCCTTAATTTGTTCTGGCGTAATTTTAATTTGACTTAGAAATGGTGCAGTTTTAATTTCTGCAGCCGATACTTCACGTTGTTGATGCGCAAATTGCAAAGTTTGCGCAGCTACACTTTTTGGCACCGAAACCAATGCCGCTAAGCCATCACGGGCTTGCTGGGTGAGTAATTCAGTGCGCCGATCATTTTCAAATTTTGTCGCAGTCATTTTGTTTTGGGCTAGTGTTTTTTGATATAAATCCTCAGAGAATTTACCATTTTCTTGAAACTCAGGCATGCCCAAAATATGCTGGCTCAATTGCTCATCACTAATTTTGAAGTTTGCTTTAAAAATCTCTGCATTGACAAGGCGGCGCGTAATCAAACCATCTAAAACCGATTGTTTAAGTTGCGGGCTATCTAGTAAAGCCTTATCCATTTTGCCGTCAGCTTGCATCCGATTACGCACATTTTCGATGGCATTACCGTATTCTTGAATGGATATTTTATCGCCATTAACCTTTGCAACCGCAACATCTCTACCCGCTTGATTCAAGTAAGAATCAATGCCAAATAAAGCAAATGGAATGGTAATAAGGGCTAAAATTAATTTTGCCATCCAGCCTGTGGTGTGTTTTCTTATCGCATCTAACATACAGTTACTTTCAAAAAATTATCGCTAAAGGGTCTTAAAATTTTTAAACATTATATTATATAACAGTTGCTTCAAATGGCGCCTACAACTTGATTGCTGCGCGCATTTATAACTTTCTTAAATGAACAGAAATGCAATGAATAACTTGTAAAAAGACTACTTTCCTCACTAGCCGTTCAGTTTAAGTATAAAAACGCAAATTAGGGCAAACGCTAAATAGACTGCCGCGCTAACCCCTAGTAAAAACATAAAAGCTGACATTGCAAAGGATGAAAGCGACGCGGCAATCTAGTTTTTTATTTTTAACACGTTAATTCAATGAGTTGCAATTGGCAGAATCACTTTTTTACTTATTTGCGCAGTGAATGGACATCACTATCATTAATTTTTTAAAATTAACGATAGTTGTAAGACAATTTTAGACTTATTCATTTTATTAAAAACTCAATCCCTAACATTTATTTTAATTTAGCGTTAATAGTGCATAGAAATTGTTTAAGGTTGCTTACAAGTCCTATAGATATTGTGCATAAAAGTTATACAGCTGTATTATGGTCAAGAGACGATTTTGCCGTCACGTCATTTATTGTGCGGATATCACAACTGTGCTTTTATTGTGCGGGCATCACAACTATGCGTTTTTGCAGACCGCGTTACATTACACATTGAATAAGGAAATAAATTGTTCAATTTCATCATTTAATTCAGCATGAGCTGTTAATTCAGTAACCCAGCGTTTTGGAATTGCCTCTACGCCCAAAGAAGCGCCAAGAATTGCACCTAACACGGCCCCGCGATGGCAATTATCTCCGCCAACGTTGGTATTTGCAATGATCGCACTTTTAAAATCATCAGAGTATCGGGCGGCTAGGTACAGAACTGATGGAAATGACTGATCAATGTAGCAGGCTGGACTTAGTAGGCCGCCAATTACTTCGCTATCTGCGCTATTGTTGCGGCGTACACTCTCAACAACCCTTGCGGCAGGAAAACCAAGGCTACTTGCGGCTTCGCAAGCAAGCTGTTCTATATTTGGGTTGTTATCGTTAAAAATATGAAAAAGTAATGTACTTAATTCAGTTGTATAGCGTTCAAGTAATGATGAGCGGTGCGTAAGGTGCTGATGCTTTAATGCAGCTTTTTGAATATTTGCTAAGTCATCATCACGTAATGAAGCCATAACAATTAAAGGTAAACTAACCAAGCCACCAATAGAAGCCGTATCATGACCATCTGGACCTGCGCATTTTTCGGGCACAACACCAGCTGCATAGTTTGCAAAAAAATCGCGATGGTAGGATTCTGCATAGGTATCATTGTGTCTATCTGGCTCTGTCATAAAACGGATATATTCGTTTAAAAAATCAGTTTGGTCGTAATGGCCTTTGGCATTTAGAGAGCGCAACAACACACGCGCACATAATAAATTAAGCGTATTGTCGCCAGCTTGCATGCCTTGGTGATAATGACGATTGGCTTGACCCCAATGCTGTTTTTTACCTCTAAGAATTATGTTACCCACAATATCGCCATCTTGGTTACCACGCCCTGCTTTGGCAGTATTTGCCAATGCCATAATAGAGTTTGGATGATGGGTTTTGGGTGCTTGATAATCTCGAATTTGGCCAAAATCTTGCCACAAGGTGGAAATGCTATAGTACCAATGCACTGGCATAGCCAAAGCGTCGCCGATAAACATACCCCATAGTGCGCCGCGCATACGCTCTGCTTTGTTAAGTTGCTTTATACTCACCATGTCATCCTAATAATTAAATATTTTAATAACCAATATCACCAAATGAGGCCACTATTTGCTAATGAAGTTCAAATAGCATACGCTAGAAAAATGAGCTTTAATGTCAATTCGTGTTAACAAAAATACATGTGATAACATGATTTTGCAGCAAATACACTTTTTTTATTTTTGCACCATGATCAATTTAAATATCACTTATAATTTCTAACTGATACATAAAACTAATACTTAAAAGTTACATCACACCATGTACTAAAACCTTAGCAACTTAATGGATACTTAATAATGCTTACTTGGCAAAATATTGAAAATTTCGTGATAAATGGCAACCCGCTAGCCCAGAAACGTGTAGAAAAAACAAGCGACGAATGGCGTGAATTATTACCCAATGATGTATTTGATGTAACGCGCAATGCTGGAACCGAGCGCCCTTTTAGTTCACCCATGTGCACGCACTTTGAAGCTGGCGTTTATGCTTGTGCATGTTGCAACACGTTATTGTTTGACGCGACCGAAAAGTTTGATTCTGGCACTGGCTGGCCTTCATTTACGCAACCGATTGAGCAAAATTCAGTAGCCTATTTAAGTGATGAAAGTTTGAGTCGACAACGTGTAGAGATCACTTGTAATACTTGTGATGCGCATTTAGGTCATGTGTTTCCTGATGGTCCAGCGCCATCTAAGCTTCGTTATTGCGTAAATGCACTATCACTAAATCGCGTGACCTAAAGCTGGCATATATATCTTACGCTTAGGATTTAAGATTGTTGAGATTGTTGCACGCGCCACATTTCTGCATAACGTTGCCCAAGTAGCAGTAATGATTCATGCGTGCCTTTCTCAATTATTTCGCCTTCAGACATCACCAAAATTTGGTGGGCATGAGTGATGGTAGAAAGGCGGTGGGCAATAATTAAAGTGGTGTGATTTTTTGCAAGCGCGTTTAACTCACCCTGAATTGAGCGCTCAGTTTCAGAATCCAGTGCGCTAGTTGCCTCATCAAACACTAACAATACTGGATTTTTTAGTAGCGCTCTTGCAATTGCCACCCGCTGTTTTTCTCCTCCAGACAATTTCAGCCCTCGCTCCCCCACTCCAGTGTTATACCCATTGGGCAAGCGCATTATAAAATGGTGAATTTGCGCATATTGGGCAGCGGCCTCAATTTCTGCTTGACTAGCGCCTGGCTTGCCATATGCAATATTAAAGCCAATTGTATCGTTAAACAGCACTGTATCTTGCGGCACAATGCCAATAGCTTGCCTAAGGCTTGCTTGTTTGACTGATTTTATATGTTGACCATCCAAATAAATTGCACCTGATTGAACGTCATAAAACCGAAATAAAAGTCGTGATAAAGTACTTTTACCCGCACCACTATGACCAACAACTGCGGTTGTTTGGCCTGGCAATATGTCAAAGGATACTTGGTTTAAAATGCTGCGATTCTGTTCATAATAAAAACTGACGTTTTTAAAACTGACATGCGGCCCTAGCGCAGGTGATTGAATAATTAAGGCTTGAGCGTTGGGCTCATCTGCAATCTCTTGATCTGTATCAAGCAAATTAAACATCCGATCAATGTCAGTCACAGATTGCTTCATCTCACGATACAGCACGCCTAAAAAATTAAGTGGAATATAAAGCTGTATCATTAACACATTCACTAATACCAAATCACCTATGGTCATTTTTCCGTTTGCGACGCCATGGCTTGCCAACGCTAAAATACACACCAAGCCGCTTACAATAATAGTTTGCTGACCAAAGTTTAAAAAAGCTAATGACTTTTGAGATTTTGTAGCCGCTTGTGCATATTTTTTAAGATTTACGTCATAGCGTGCAGATTCATATTGCTCATTACCAAAATACTTAACCGTTTCATAATTAATCAATGAATCAACCGCGCTTTGGTTGGCTTTTGAATCTAGATTATTCATCTCGCGTCTAAAATGTGTGCGCCATTCGGTCACCATCACGGTAAAAACCACGTAACAAAAAAGCGCAATAAAAGTCACTACCGCAAACCAAATATCATAAGCATAAACAAAATAACCAAGCACCATGGCAAGCTCGATTAACGTTGGAATAATGCTGTATAACGAAAATGAGATCAATGATTGAATGCCGCGTGTACCGCGTTCAATATCGCGTGTCATGCCACCTGTTTGACGCGACAAATGAAATCGTAATGACAACGCATGCAGGTGGTTAAACACTTGTAAGCCCACCTGCCTAACTGTTTGTTCGGTCACTTTAGAAAAAATTAGCTCACGCATTTCTGCTAATAAGGATGCCGATAAACGTAATAATCCATACGCCACAATTAAACTTATCGGCACCACCAATAATACTTGCGAAGGGGTAGTGATGCTCATCGCATCAATAATCTTTTTAAGCATGATAGGGACGCCTAAATTGGCTGCCTTAGCCATCACCAAGCACAATAGGGTAAAAATAATGCGC
Organism: Methylotenera sp.; assembly: GCA_043735225.1. Lineage (GTDB taxonomy): Bacteria > Pseudomonadota > Gammaproteobacteria > Burkholderiales > Methylophilaceae > Methylotenera_A. The sequence continues at coordinate 15,362 of JAYTEL010000223.1, forward strand.
GCTTTATAAGCAGTTAAATAGGGCAATAAATGCTTAATGACCTTCCAGTCTTGAAGCTTTTGCTTAGGAATGGTTACGCTGGACTCTAATTTGAATTGTTGCATAGGCGTGGTTGGTGGTTGTTGAGCGTTGTTTAATTGTTGAAAAATATTAGCTGATAATATTAGTTTATATTGTTGATTTATGTTGTTGATTTATATTGTGGTTTATATTACTAGATTATTTTGGTGTACGCTAAATGCTTTGATTTGCTATTGTGCAGTTTTGTTTATGCCCATTAATAATATGTAACTTGATAGGGTTGCTTTTACACTTTTAAATCCGTTGTTCAGTTTTACTATGCTAATGCGCTTTTTAGACGTGACAGCGCAGCCATCACATTGGCTTTGGCTGTGCCGATATTCATGCGCATAAATCCTTCGCCGCCAATACCAAATATTGCACCAGGAGATAATCCTAATTTGGCTTCTTGAATAAAAAAACGGGTTAATGCTTCGTCCGTTAAATTCAGTTTTCGGCAATCTAACCAAAGTAGATAAGTGCCTTGTGGGCGAATAACATTTATTTGTGGCAACTGCGTATTGATAAATATAATTGCCGCTTCAACTGTTTTTTGCAAATACACCATTAACGCGCTTAACCAATCATCACCTTCGCGATAAGCCGCCTCAAAGGCAACAAGATTGAACGGGTTAGTGGTAGAAACCCCCATTTTATCAAGATGCGATTGAATCGCAAGGCGATGCGTTAAATTGGGCACAATTAATGCAGATAGCCCCAAGCCTGGAATATTAAAGGTTTTGCTGGGCGATACGGCCGTGATGACACGATGCGCATTTTCTAGTTCTACAGTTGATTGTTCAAACCTAAACTCAAACCCAAACGCTAAGCGGCTCAGGCATTGGTGTTTCGCGTTTTCGTACACTAAATCCGCGTGAATTTCATCGGCTAAAATTATTAAATCGTGTTTTTTTGCAATAGCAAGTATTTTTAATAACTCATCTTGTTGCCAAACGCGCCCTACAGGATTGTGCGGCGAACACAGCAATAATAATTTCGCCTCTTTAGCGCAACGATCAAGCTGATTAAAATCTATTTGATAGTGCAAACTATCAGAATCAGCATTTGCTAACAACAAGGGGTTTTGTATTAAACAGCGATTATGATTAGTAACCGCTGAAAAAAACGGAAAATACACAGGTGGTTGCACAATTACGCCTGCATTTTCAGCTGTTAACGCCGCTACTACTAAATTTAACGAAGGTACCACGCCAGAAGTCAAAACAATCCACTCACGCTTAACTTGCCAATCATGCTTTACGCGTAGCCACTTGATGAGCGCATCGTATAAGCTTTCTGGCGCAACAGAGTAGCCAAAAATTGGATGATTTAACCTCGTTTGCAATGCTTTAGTGATGGCCTCAGGAATCGCAAAATCCATATCTGCCACCCACATTGGCATGACATCATCGGTGCCAAACATCTGACGTCTGCCATCATATTTTAGTGATAGTGACCCCTCACGTGAAATGACTTGGTCGAAAGATTGGGTCAAATGAACCGTTCCCAAAGCGTAACTTCGGATAAGCTATGCTGAAACTTATGCCGTGTTTCTCGTATTACAAATGGAATTTCTATTGGCAATCGCATCAATTTAAAGTGCTGACCAAGCACTTCTTTCATGCCATCTAATGTGGAGACATTTTCGCCATCTTTTTTATAGCCACCAATCCACTCTTCTCGCGGCGTATGCTCTTCTAGCCAAGTGTAAGGTGAAGTGATCATGAGCACGCCACCAACATTTAAACGCTGGTGAATATTACTTAAAAATTGGCGCGGACTGTATAACCGATCAATCAAGTTGGCCGCCAAAATAAAATCGTAGTTCGTAAATTGTGGTTTAAGGTTGCAGGCGTCCCCCTGCCAAAAATCTACTTTATGCGCCACATCATCTAATTGCAACGCTTTTAAACTGCGCTCTTGATAGCTAACTAAATCTCCTTCATTCACCATGGTGTAGCGCAATACGCCTTGCTGCGCTAATTTAAGAGCTAGTCCGATAAAGCGTGCAGAAAAATCAATACCAGTCACGTGATCAAAATGTTTGGCTAACTCAAATGTGGCGCGCCCAGTTGCACAACCTAGATCTAGCGCGGTTTTGGCTGGTTTTAATTGCAAACTTTGTATAGCAAAATCGCTCAGTGCTTTAGGAAAATTAGGCACACCAAAATAGGGTTCGCCATAATGAAACTCAGCATATTCAGAAAGCTGTTTATCTGATTCGTAATGTGAAGCGTTAATTTCTATTGGGGTATCAGTCACAATGTACCTAAATCCTGCATGTTGAAAAAAATGTCTTCTAAACGCGTAACGGGCACTTTTAATCGCCTCGTTACCGGTTGATGCCCACGAACCGCCTTTAATTATATTATGGCGACCATCAAAGGTGGGCGTTGTAAAATCATCATACAGCGGATGCACTTTAAAACCATCAAATGGAAAAATAGGCGTTTCTGTCCATTGCCATACATTACCTACTACATCATATAAATCGCCATGCGCAAACTGATTGACGGGGCAAGGTGATGCATAGTGATCTAGAAATAGATTTGCATGTGCGCTATTTGCTACTTTTTCGTCGGATAATCCAGCATGTTCATACAAGCTGACCCATTCCTGCTCAGTTGGCATGCGTACTTGCTTGCCTAATTGCTTACTTTGCCAGTTGCAAAACGCTTTTGCCTCATGGTAATTGACCTCAACAGGCCAACTCCAAGGCATATTGATAATTTCTGTCATTAACCTTAAGCGCCAACTATTATCTTGTTTTATCCAAAACGTAGGATACTGCGCTTGCGAATATTGACGCCAAGCTAGGCCTTCTTCATGCCAAAATTGATCATCTTGATAACCACCAGCTTCCACAAACGTTAAAAATTCAGCATTGGAAGTAAGATATTTTGCTGCCTGAAAAGCTGCACAATGTGTTTTGAATTGACCGTATTCGTTATCCCAGCCGTAATATTCGCTTGATTTACCAAGCAGGATATTTATCGCAGGAATATCAACCAAGCTGTTAGTTGGGGCAGTCACATCAACCGCTTTGCTTGGTGCAAAACTTGTTAATTTTTGTAAAAATTCTAGCGAGTGTTGCCGAATTAGCACTGAACTTGTTTCTAAATGAATGCGCTCATGCTCTATACCCATCAAAATAGGCCACCATGGGCTCTCCCAATCAATCGGTAGGTTTAATGGGATCGTATCAATTAATTGATTAACCACATGGCGAACGCCTTTGCGATATGCTTTAACCGCTGCTGGCGTTGGCCAATCGTAGTTTCCTTCATTAACATCATCCCAACCCATTTCATCCACACCAATGGCAAACATTGATTCAAATTGTGGATTCACACGCTGTGTTATTAAACCCGCAAGTATTAATTTATTGATAAAAAAAGTATTGGTATGACCGTAATAAAAAATGAGCGGATGCCGCAAATGTATGGGTTTAATGTAATAAGCTTCATCGCTAATTAACGCTTGAAATAAGCTTTCATACAAATCTGCAGTTTGATTAAAATACGCCCGTATTTGCTCACGAACGATTGAATGATTGTTAACGTTTATTAGAATGCTGCGATTTAAAATATTATTCATGCTTTGAGTGTGTAGGTTGATCGATTATTTTAAATGCTATAAGTGAATAGATACGAAAGTGTTTTTGTAATGTAAGAAATTTGTTAATTAAAAGCCGGTAGTGCAATTTATATAATCAAGTGCATATTCAAAAAAAAGCAGGCGGTTTAATTTTAAATAACAGATTGATTTATTGGCATGTTAGGTGTCTTTTTAAATAGCAAAAAACTCGTTAAAAGATATACGCAAACGTTATTTAAGGTTTTGCGTTACTGTTGACGCTTAAAATATATCGTCATAATTTCTACATTATCAAAGCAATCAATAAAATCATATAGGCAATAAATTTGATATTCAATTGCATTATTTTTTTGCTGTGAGTATTTGTTATATGCGCGAGATTGCTCGGTTGGCCACGTTTAAACAATAAAGTGAATCAATAACAAATTTGTAATTCTCTTCAAAAACATATGCAATTCATTTAGTGCTATATCTAGACTATTGGTTCATTGATCAATTAGCGCAAAAGAAATGGTTTCTTATAATTTCAACTGCTCTTTACAAGATAACGTGAAAATTTATACGCTTAAATTTTTAAAATCTATAATTTTAAAATCTATAAATTTTTAAATCCATAATTTAAAATTATTCATTTCTACCCTGATGTTAACTTTTATTTTATGATTTAAGACAAAGTCGAGAAGCCAATTAATTACTTAAAACATAACATAATGCCGTGTTAAAGATTATTAGCAACAGCTATTTAACGCTCTAAATATTTAATTTTATGAAATTTTATATTTTATTTATATTAGTAATGTGTTTTTGGCTGTAAATATAGTTATATTAAGCCGCCGTTTAGAGACGTCTATTTTAGATTTTTGTGAGCCTACTTGAATTTTTTAACATTTAGATAAAGTAAAGGTTTGGGAAGCTTCCTAAAGTTTATTTAGAGACTACAATTTTATGATCTTCTTTTGTACGTTTAAAACTGAATTCAGCCAATAAAATAGATAAATAAAAACCGAATTAAAACCTGATTTTTTACTTGTGCATGTATTTTGCGCCTAGCAGGATTTGACTTTGGTTACGACACAAAATTACTAAAAATCATAATTTGAATTTGGCGGACTTTATGATAACGATGATGCGACTAAAAATACTTTTATATACTTAAAATTGTTCGCATTACATCAACTTTGGCTTTAAAGTTTGAGTAATGCAAACATTGCATTGTAGTGACACAAAAAACTACTGTAAGAAATTGTTAAACTGGCAACATCCTCGTCGTTTCATCGTTATTTGCGTATTGCATATGACTAACTTGACGGCAATTGCAAAATTACAATGTTACGCCTGAATACGTAGTTGCTCAAGTATGGGCTTGGCTACGCAGATACTGTATTTAATTGTGAAGGTGTCTAAATGAGGAAGCCAAATTTTATGTGACTTAAATGCAATATTTACATATTAACTATTTAAAATATTGACTATTTAAAAAAAGTTAAATATTACTGTTTACGTATAAACTGCTTTTTTTTAGTTATCGTAAAATTTACTCTAACGTATTTGTTTCGTGTGGACTTTTTTACAAGTTAATAAAATTACGCTAAGTTGTCCGACTACAAAAGTACGTTCTAACGCATCAAATTCAATTCAAAAATTTGCATCAACTAACAAACTTATCTACTGAAAACGTAAGTTATGGTCTTATCTAACATAAAAGTTAAAAGCCACTTTAACAAGGTCTATTTTATGTTTTTTGATTTTAAGTCAATAGTTCTGTTTTTCAGCTTTAGAAGCGCTAGGGATTTAACCACATTAATTATATAGTTACAGATAATTAAAGATTGATTATTTGATGATTTTCAGTACGTTAACGTAGATAAAGTTTATCATTTCCAATACATGCTGGAAATTCTGACATATTTTGCTACCAAATATGTTGGCAAGCAAAAACGAAAAAGTCTTATAAGCTATTAACTTATAAGACTTTTTACTTATTGGCGGAGTGGACGGAAGCCATAATTAAGTGCAAGTTACTGATATTAAACAACTTGTACTTTTACTAAATAAAAACTACCACACTCTCTACCACACCATGTTTTAGCGACTCAGTTAATAGCTAAATATGAATGATGTAAGCGGATTCAAATCGGCGTTAAATCCACAAATATTTTACCAAATTTAATACTTAGCTTTCTCATTCTCATCTCATTGAAATTCTCAC
>JAYTEL010000224.1:0-8685 GCA_043735225.1 Methylotenera sp.
TGCTTAAACATGCCAAATTCATAACGAATACCATAGCCAGTGGCAGGAATATTCATGGTTGCCATCGAATCCAAAAAACAAGCGGCCAAGCGGCCTAAACCGCCATTGCCTAGCGCAGCATCTTGCTCTAACTCTACCGCACGTTCTAAGCTATGACCTAACGCACTTAAACCGCTACTTAATTCGTCTTGCATATCCAAATTAAGTGCTGCATTACTTAACATGCGCCCAATTAAAAACTCTAAAGACAAATAATATAGGCGTTTAGGATCTTGTTTGGCATAGGCATCTGCCGTTTTTACCCAGCGCGCTACCACGTGATCGCGCACAGTGTAAGCCGCTACATCATACCAATCGCGCGGCGTGGCAGTGGCGCGGGTTTTAAAGCTAGAGAAAATCAGGTGATTTTGTAGAGCTTGTTTAACAGGCGTTAATTTTGGCGTCGTTTTAGGATTCGCAGTTGCTGGAGCGATTTTGCCTGTTGGCAATGGGTTTGATTTGGTTGGATTCATTTGCGTATTTTAACAAATTCTGCGCCTAACTTAAGAAATAGTTGAGCTTTATTAGTAAAAAATCCTGCATAGCAGGATTTTTTAACTTAAATACTTAATGTATGCTTACTAAAAAAATGTATTGTAAATTTATGCATATTAAAATTTACATTACATATGTACACAAGTTAACTTCTACACTAGTTAACTTCTACACTAGTCAACATCTTCACTAATAATATCTACACTAATAAAAAATGCGCTTAATAAAATTTACATTTGCTAAAATCTACACCAGTAAACTGTTCATCCGTTTAACAAATGCAGCGGGGTCGTTTAGCTGGCCACCTTCAGCCAGCAAGGCTTGGTCAAACACCAGATGTGCTAAATCGGCAAATTTAGCTTCATCGGTTTCATTTTCAAGACGTTTCACCAATTTATGCGCTGGGTTTAGTTCTAAAATCGGCTTGATTTCAGGTGATTTTTGACCAGCTGCTTTTAAAATACGGGCCATATTGCCTGATAAATCATGCTCGCCAGCCACTAAACAAGCAGGTGAATCAGTCAAACGATGTGTCACGCGTACTTCTTTAACCGTGTCGCCAAGTGTAGCTTTAACGCGTTCTATCAATGTTTTAGCGTCCTCTTCAATTTTTTTATGAATTTCTTTTTCAGTATCCGTTTCTAAGGCGCCTAAATCTAAATCACCTTTGGCAATGCTTTGTAATTTTTTGCCGTCAAATTCGGTTAAACTGCCTAGTAGCCATTCGTCCACTTTGTCGCTTAGCAATAATACTTCAATGTCTTTTTTGCGGAAAATTTCTAGGTGCGGTGAATGCTGCGCAGCGGCAAATGTATCTGCGGTAATGTAATAAATTGCTTTTTGTTCGGGCTGCATTTTGTCAACATAATCTGCAAACGAAATACTCTGCGAGGCACTATCGGCGCTGTGTTCATTACGTGTGCTGGCAAAGCGTAATAAAGCTGCAATTTTGTCTTTATTAGCAAAATCTTCACCTGGTCCCTCTTTTAATACGCGGCCAAATTCGTTCCAAAACTTAGCATATTCTGCGGGTTTATCACTGGCTAAATCCTCCAACAGCCCGAGCACTTTTTTTACCGAGCCATTTTTAATCGCATCAACATCGCGGCTATCTTGCAAAATTTCGCGCGATACATTTAGCGGCAAATCGGCAGAATCAATCACGCCGCGCACAAAACGCAAAAATTGCGGCATTAATTTATCGGCATCTTCCATAATAAATACGCGCTTCACGTATAGTTTAATGCCGTGGCGGCGCTCTCTATCGTACAAATCGAATGGCGCTTTTGCAGGAATATAAAGTAGCGAAATATATTCCTGTTTGCCCTCTACTCGACTATGGCTATAAGCCAGCGGCGCCTCATAATCATGCGAAACATGCTTGTAAAACTCGTTATATTCATCTTCGGTAATATCATTTTTAGCTCTCGCCCACAAAGCAGAAGCCTTATTAATGGTTTCAAGCTCGTCGGTTACCACCATTTCACCTGGCTTTTGTACGCCATCAGCGCCTAATTCGCCTTCTTTCCATTCGCTTTTTAGCATGGTAATTGGCAAGGTAATATGATCTGAATATTTACGAATAATCGATTTTAATTGCCAGTCATTTAAAAATTCGTCCTCACCTTTACGTAAATGCAGCACAATTTCTGTGCCGCGCGATGCTTTTTTAACGCTATCAAGCGTGTAATCGCCCTCACCTGCGCTTTCCCATTGCACCGCTTCACTACTGCCTGCGCGGCGAGTTGTTAAGGTTACTTTATCGGCAATAATAAAGCTTGAATAAAAACCAACGCCAAATTGGCCGATTAAATTGGCTGCCTGGCTTTCCCCGCCTGATGAGGCTACAGCCTCGTCTGCTACCATTTTTTGCATAAACTCTTTGGTGCCCGATTTTGCTATCGTACCAATATTGTCTATTACCTCGTCGCGACTCATGCCGATGCCGTTGTCACTAATGGTGACGGTGCGCGCAGCTTTATCAAAACCAATTTGTATTTTTAATTCACTCTCGTTTTCGTACAGCGCGCTGTTTGCCAGGGCTTCAAAACGCAGCTTATCAGCTGCGTCTGACGCGTTAGATATTAGCTCGCGCAGCACAATTTCTTTATTGCTGTAAAGCGAATGAATCATTAATTGCATTAATTGCTTTACCTCGGCCTGAAATTCTAATTTTTCAGTCGCGACGTTTTCATTTTTTTGGTTATTTTTTTGATTAGTTTTTGCTGTTGCCATTTTCATCCCTTACATTGCTAACATATTTAAAAAAGTTGTATTGTTGTTAAATTGGGTTAAAGCAGATAATTTCAAGGCAGCAAGTGTAGATTGGAATATTTATGGTGAAAATTAGTTTGATAACAAATTGTCATCAAAAATAAGCCATATGTATGCTATAAGAGCGTATGCAAAACGATAATACTGTTTCTTCAGAAACGCTGTTGGCCGCAGTTGATTTAGGCTCTAACAGTTTTAGGCTAGAAATTGGCCGCATTGCGCATGGCCAAATTCAACGTGTGGATTATTTAAAAGAAACCGTGCGCCAAGGTGGTGATTTAGACGAAGATCGTAATTTAAAACCAGAAGGTATAGAGCGTGGGATTAAATGTTTAGCGCGCTTTGGCGAGGTGCTAAAAGGCTTTCCTAAGCATCATGTGCGGGCTGTTGCCACGCAAACCTTGCGCGAGGCGCGTAATCGCGATGTGTTTATCAAGCAAGCCAAAAAAGCACTGGGTTACGATATAGAGGTGATTTCGGGCGTGGAAGAGGCGCGGCTTATTTACGAAGGCGTTAGCCGTTTATTGCCGCAATCGGATGAGCGCCGTTTGGTGATTGATATTGGCGGGCGGTCGACCGAGTTTATTTTAGGTAGGCAGTTAACCGCTGAAACCACCGATTCGCTGCGCGTGGGATCGGTTGCTTGGTCGCTTAAATACTTTGCTGATGGCACATTTGCCGATAAAAATTTGCAGCGCGCCGAAATTGCGGCCGAATCATTTTTAGATGCCGTCGCGCCTGTTTACAAGCGCGCCAATTGGGATGTGGCATACGGAGCGTCTGGCACGGTGGGCGCCGTAGCCGAGGTGTTAGGCTACGCTGGTTTTGACGACAACAAGATTACACGCGAAGGTTTAGCATGGCTACGCCACCAATTAATTAAGGCTAAAACGGTTGATAGGCTCACCTTAAATGGTTTAAAAGAAGACAGAAAAAGCGTGATTGGCGGCGGTTTAAGTATTTTAATTGGCATTTTCGATTTGCTTAAATTAGATGAATTAATCGTTGCAAAAGGCGCGCTGCGCCATGGCTTATTGTACGATTTGCTGGCTAATGAGCAAGACGCGCCGCAAGACTTATGTGACGCCTCAATTACCTCGCTCACCACGCGATTTGGCGTGAATAAAAAGCATGCTCATAATGTTGAGGTTGTAGCGTTAAAATTTTTTAATGCAGTAGCCTACGCATTAAAAGCACCTGATCATAACAGCGACGATTTTAATCGTCTTGAACTAGTAAAGCCATGCCAAATTTTAAGTTGGGCGGCGCAATGTCACGAAATTGGCGCAGCTATTTCGCACAGCGAGTTGCAAAAGCATGGCGGCTATATTTTAGATAATACCGAGCTAATGGGCTTTACCCAAACCGAGCTACACCGCTTAAGCTTATTGGTGCTAGGTCACTGCGGAAAACTTAAAAAATTGGAGGTTGATTTTAATGATGATCGATTTATTACCAAGCTTATGTCGCTGCGCTTGGCGGTGATATTTTGCCACTCGCGCAATATGCCTGTGCTCAAAAATATAGCATTTGAACGTGCAGAAAGTACTTTTATGTTAAGCCTGCCAAGGGCCTGGCAACAAGCTTTTCCGCAAACCTGTTACTTATTAGAAGAAGAAATTCTATCTTGGCAAAAAACCAATTGGAATTTGGTCGTTAAAAGTCAAGATTAAAATTATTTGACATGAATATTAAACGGTATAAACTATTTATACCGTTTAATCATTTTAATTTATTAATTTATTAATTATTTTTATTTATTGTTAAGGAGAAAGTTATGTCGAAAATATCACCCATGCAAGCTGCCGCGCTTGGCTTAATTCCATCGCCCACTACTGCAACAAGCACAGTGCCAAAAACTATCGCAACAACTGCCCCGACAAAAACAAAAGTTGTTAATGCGAAAGTTGCAAAACCTGTTTCATTAAAACCAACTGAATTAAAACCTGTTTCATTAAAACCGGCAGCTGCAAAAACAGTGATTACAGCAAAACCTGCGGTAAAAACTGCGGTAAAAACAGCTGCAAAAACTTCAATTAAAACCGCACTTAAGCCAGCGCTAAAAACAACACGCAGTGACGGTATGAAGCCAGCTCCTAAAAAAAATGATTATTATAAAGATCGCCAAAAAAATACAAACAAAAAAGACGTTAAGAAAGATGATAAAAAAATAAAGCCAGAGAAAGTCAAAATGGAACGCGACAGTTTTACCATGCCAAAAGATGAATACGCGCAATTAACGTTATTAAAAGCACGTCTTATCGCCATGGGTCAGCCAGCGAAAAAAAGTGAATTGCTACGTGCGGGCATTAAATTATTAGCCGCCATGAGCGATAATACGCTAAAAACAACATTGGCTAAAATACCCGTCATTAAAACTGGGCGGCCTAATAAATAATTGATTTGAATAATTAATGAGTGATTTTAAAGCTTGCTGGGCGTTTGCACCGTTAATATTTGGTAGCGTCCAGGGGCTGACTCTAAACGGCGAAGCCACCACATTGCGCCTTTTTTAATGTGTATTTCATGCTCTGAAATTCCCAATAAATATCCCGCCAGTTGCCCTAAATAAGGCTCATGGCCAAGCAGCATCAAATTGCCTTCACAAGGCAATCGCGCCATCGCACTAAGCACTTTCTGTAGGTTAACGCTAGGCTTAAGATCTTGATTAATATTGATTTTATACTTTAAATTATCTGCTGTTTGAAAAGCCCGTAGCGCAGGGCTGCATTGAAAATTTGTATCATTAGGTAAATGTTGTGTTAGCCAATGTGCCATTTTCTTTGCTTGTTGACGGCCGTGGCTAGTAAGCGCGCGCGACAAATCGTCTTGCTCGTCTTGCTCAGCATCAAGATTATTGCTATGGCTAATTGTACTGTCATCATTGATTCGATCAACCGCTTCAGCATGTCGCCATAAAATAATATTTTTAAACTGTAACGGTTTTATAACCTGCATTTTGTTAACCTTGGTAGCGTTTAATTAATATTTTTTGCGCGCTAATTGCAGGCGTTTTAGTGAGCTTGGTTTGCTGATAAATGCCGTTTGGCCCTTGCAACCACATGTCTTCCGTATCCGCTAAGTAGGGCAGTAAACAATCTTGCATAATGCGTTGTTGAGCCTGACTATTTTCTATTGGCCAGGCAATTTCTATGCGTCGATTCATATTTCGGCTCATCCAATCAGCGCTGGATAGCCACATTTTTTGTGTGTTAACACCATTTAGATTATATGCAAAATAAAACACCCGTGAATGTTCTAAAAAACGCCCTACAATAGATCGCACACGAATTCTGTTGTGTAACATTGCTGCGTCAACAGGCAAAATACATGCGCCGCGAATGATTAAATCAATTTCAACGCCTGATTGCGCCGCAATCATCAGTGCTTTAACCAAAACCTCATCGGTTAGTGAGTTCATTTTGGCGATAATTTTTGCGTTGCCGCCTGCCATACAAGCGCGCTTAGCCGCTGCAATTTGCCGCAACATAGCAGCTTGCAAATTAAATGGTGCTACTAATAATTTGCGCATTCTTGGCAAAGGTAACTGACTGGTTAAATGTCTAAACACATACTCCATCTCGCGTGTGAGCGTACTATTTTTGGTTAGCATGCATATATCGGTATAAAGTTTTGCCGTATTTGCGTTGTAGTTTCCTGTCGACAGGTGCGCGTAACGAACAATCCGCTTACCTTCTCTGCGCATTATTAATAGCATTTTTGCATGGGTTTTTAAACCCAGCATGCCATACACAATTTGTGCGCCAATCGCTTCTAGCGATTCGGCCCAATTAATATTAGCTTCTTCATCAAAACGGGCTTTAATTTCTACCACCACTAAAACTTCTTTTCCGCGCCGCACCGCTTCTTGCAACAAGTTCAACATACGCGCATCACTGCCAGAGCGGTATATCGTTTGACGAATCGCCAATACGTCAGGGTCATAAACCGCCTCTTGCAAAAACGCTATCACGGCATCAAAGTTTTCAAAGGGCCGATGTATCAACACATCATGTTGTTTTAACTGCTCAAAGATAGATGTTTGCGGCTGTAACATTTTTGGCCAAACGGCTTGATACGGCTCAAAAGTAAGGCTGGTACTGGCTTTGTTATTGTCGACTTGATTTTTAACCTGATTTTCAGCTTGTTTTTTAATCGTTTTGTTTTTATTTTCAACTGATGACTGCGCCATGCTGGTTAATTGAATCAGTCGGCTTAAATTTACAGGGCCTTGCACCTGATAGAGAGAAGCGGGTGGCAAGCCAAACTCTGCTAGTAAAAAAGCGGATAAATACGCAGAGCAAGCGGCAGAAACTTCAAGCCGCATTGCCTCGCCGAACGGTCGCTGCGCTAGCTCTTGACGCAGCGCACTAGGTAAATCGCTAATATCGTCTTCTTCTAATGATAAATCAGAATGACGCGTAACCCTAAATTGCGAGTAACTTAAAATGGTTCTATTCACGAATAAGCTAGGTAATAATGCGGCAATAATACTGGTTAAGGTCACAAAATCTTGATTTTGACTGCCATTGTTTTCAATATTTTTATTAGGTAATTTAAATACCCGCGGCAACACACGTGGCACTCTAATAATGCTCACTGTTGGCTTACCGCCTGCAATAACAGGTGCCAGCTCAACAATAAAATGTAGTGCTTTACTGGCTACCAGTGGAAAAGGGTGCGCAGTATCTAGCGCAATTGGCAATAAAAGTGGCTTAACGTTATCCTCAAAATATTGATTAAGCCATTTTTTTTGATGACTATTGCGATTGGCATTATCCACCACATCTACGCCTGCCAATTTAAGTGCAGGCATTAGCGAATGATTAAAAATATCATATTGCAAATCAACCAAGGCATGCGCCTTGGCAGAAACCGCCTCAAAACTGGCAGCAGTCACCAAGCCTTTTTTTATATTGCGCCGTTTTGCATGCAGTTGTGCTTCCATGCGCACTTCAAAAAACTCGTCTAAATTTGATGCAACAATGCACAAAAACTTAAGTCGCTCTAATAGCGGGTAATCTTGGCGCTGCGCAAGCGAAAGCACGCGCGCGTTAAAGCTTAATATGCTTATATCGCGGTCTAGTAAGGATTGAGGGTTATCTACCATTTGATGATGGTATGACAGTTTTGATGCTTATATATGACAGTTTTGTGAAAAAGACTAAATTGAGTCGATATTACTCAGCAATTTTTCGGCTTGCTGTTGAATCGCTTGTATATCGTCGCTGCTAAATCTGTCCACATTTTTGGTCATTAATGCAGTGCGCGGGTTGCGACTAAACGGTTCATAATGTTTAATCAAAAAATTCCAATATAAAGTCGTTGTTGGGCAGGCATCATCGCCTAATTTAACCTCTGGCTTATATTTGCAGCCACTGCAATAATTGCTCATGCGCTTGATGTAAGCGCCGCTAGCCACATAAGGCTTGCTAGTAAATCGGCCGCCATTGGCATATAGCGCCATGCCTGCCACATTAGGTAGTTCTACCCACTCAACGGCATCGACATACACCGCTAAGTACCAATTGGCCACTTCTTTTGGATTCACTTCAGCTAAAATACCAAACATGCCAGTCACCATTAAGCGCTGAATATGATGCGCGTAACCGTATTGCATAGTGTCATTCACCGTTTGCTTAATGCAGTTCATATGCGTGTCGCCAGACCAGTACCAGCTTGGCAAAGCACGCTGGTGATTGTAATGATTGGCTAGCGCCATTTGCGGCATATCTAACCAATAAACGCCGCGTATAAATTCTCGCCAACCTAAAATTTGGCGGATAAACCCTTCCACACTAGCAAGCGGCAATTGATGTTTTTGGTAGGCTGCAATAGCGGCGGTAATCACCTCACGCGGGTTTAATAGCTTTAAAT
>JAYTEL010000225.1:0-6194 GCA_043735225.1 Methylotenera sp.
GTTGCTAAAATTTCGACACCTGGAAACTGTTTATCCATGGCGGTTGCTTTAAGGTCAAATAAGCCTGCTGCGGTGCTGCCGATAATCACAATTTTATTGGTAAATTCGTGCGGCGGGCGCACTTTTGTTTTGCTGGCAAGGTCGGTAAACACATCGCTAAATGTGGCGTAGCTGTAGGTAAACGGCTTGCCGCGCCAGTTAATCAGCATGTCTTTTGGCAAGGTTTGAGATTTTGCGCCAGAAAACTGCGCAATTACTAGTGGCAGCGATGGCAGTCGCCAACCGTAATCATCATGAAACAAGCGGTATTCGCGCACAATTCCGTCAGCATCGGGGTACACATTATGCGTGCCCAGCCTGCCTGCTTTTAGCGCGGCGTCAAAATGTGGCAGCACAGCTGCAAGCGTAGCGTCTTTATTGGCTTGAGGCTGGGCTATTAAATCAGGAATTTGCGAAAATTTAAGCTGGCTATTATGATCCTCAGACACATCTAAGCGCAAAATGGGGAAGAACGTATTTTCTGAGGCCGCAATCACATCATTAAAATAGGCGTCAGAATCGGCGTTATAAATATCGGCATCACTAAACACAATATCAAACACAATGGCTTTGGGTTTTTGTGCTTGCACATTCTCAACAAACTCGCCCAGCACCTGCCGCGGCCACGGCCAGCGGCCATATTCTTTGGCAAATGCCGCCAAACTGGCCTCGTTAATATCCACAATCACAATATCGGGGTCGGCTGTTGGCTGCAGCACGCGATGCTTAACCATAAAATCAAACGCTTTATCGCGCATGTTTTCGCCCACATGAAACGCGCTTGCATCTAGCAAAATCAACAAAGTAAAAAGCGTGGCCAAATAAATGTAAAAATTATTTTTAAGCTTGCGCGTGATATTGGCCAGCCATTGGCCGATGATTAACCTAATTTTTATCATTGTGAAATAAAGTTGAAAAGAACTAAAAACATATTTTAAAACCCTCAAAACTAATTGCAACAAATAGATGATTTTGTACATGCTTTATTAAAAATTTATAAAAATTATTTACATATCAATTGCTATTCGTAACAGTTTGTTGAACAAAAACTTCCATTTCAAATTTTGAAAACTTGATAATATGAAATTTACATATTCATGTAATAGCCCAAATGGGCTATTGCAGTCACATTATTGAAGAGTATTCTATATTCAGTTATAAATTTTTTTAATTTAAGGGGAAATCAAATGAAACAATCAAGCATTTTAAAACTAGCCTTGGGTTCTTGTGCAGTAATTTTTTCTCAGTTTTCTTACGCAGATTTTGTAGCAGGTATTCCCACAGGCTATGTTTGTACAGGAACATGTGGCACTGCGGCGGCAGATGGAGATGTTACACTATCTCCTCTTGGTAACGCTAAGTATGGGTATGTGGTAACTACTTCAGGAGTCAATGGTGTTTCCCCCTTTAGTACTGGTGGTGAAACAACCGGTTCTAAATTGGTTTCAAATTCATTTACCGCAGCGGCAGGTGATAGTTTAAATTTTTACTTCAATTATATTACTAGTGATGGCTCTGGCTTTGCAGATTATGGCTTTGCAAGATTATTAAATGCCGCTGATAATAGCCAAGCTGCATTACTATTTACTGCGCAGACTAAGCCGTCAGGCAATATTATTCCTGCGCAAGGCTTACCAATGCCCAATGCTGCGATTCCAACGGCCGTAATTAACCCTAATGCTTCAAATTGGTCGCCACTTGGTACAGATTCTGGAAGATGTTACGGTCCTGGTTGTGGCAGCACAGGCTGGGTACTTTCAAGCTATGCGCTTGCTACGGCAGGAAATTATTTACTTGAGTTTGGCGTGATCAATAAAAATGATACTATTTATCAATCAGGCTTAGCATTTGATGGCATTACGATTGCTGGTAAACCAATTGACCCACCATCACAGGTTCCACTACCTGGCGCTGTTTGGCTGTTTGGTACTGCAATTGCTGGCTTTGCAGGGTTTAGTCGCAGAAAAACAGTTTAATCGCTTTCATATGTAACAAAAGCCTCTAATTATTTAGAGGCTTTTTTTTGCCCAATTGACACCTGCGCTTCGGCTATAATGATAAACGATGAATTTATTCCATTTACAGTTAATCACATCTCTTGTTATTTTGTTTTTGGTGGCATGGCTATTGTGGCGCAGTTACCAAAATCAATTGGCAGCGCTACTTTTAAAACAGCTTACAGATCAGTTTGAAAACCAGCTTGAAAACCAGCTCGAAAACAAGCACCGCGCCATGTTGTTGGATTTAAACGATGGTTTAAATAAGCTGGCAGACCGCATGAATACTGCCTCTCAAGCCAATAGTGAAATGCTAAAATCCTCAGTTTCTAACGAGTTATCAAGCACGCGCACTGCTATGCAAAATCTGCAACACAATCAACAAAATAGCTTGGCGCAAACGCGTGAAAGTGTACTTGAAACGTTGCACAAAACCTTAAGCGAGCAAGGCAAGAATCAACAAAGCTTAATTAACGATACCATGTTAAAAGCAACCACCACCTTAACGCAAAGCGTCGAATCGCTTGGTAAAATTGTTGATGCACGACTAGAAGAAATTGGCGGAAAAGTGTCCCAGCGGCTTGACGAAGGCTTTAAAAAAACCAACGAGACTTTTATTAGCGTGATGGAGCGCCTGGCCACGATTGATGAAGCGCAAAAGAAGATTGACGGCTTAACAGTAAACATGGTGAGCTTGCAAGAATTGCTGGGCGACAAGCGCAGTCGCGGCGCGTATGGCGAGGTGCAGTTAGAAGCGCTGGTGCGAAATGTGTTGCCCGCCAACAGCTTTAGCATGCAGCATAGTTTTGAAAACGGCGCACGCGTAGATTGTGCGCTATTTTTGCCAGAACCAACTGGCACGGTGGCGGTGGATAGCAAATTTCCACTCGAAAATTATCACAAAATGTTTGATAGCAGCTTAAATGAAGCCGCGCAAAAGAGCGCAGAAAAGCAATTTAAGCTAGATATCAAAAAGCATGTTGACGATATTGCCACTAAATATATTATCCCCAATGTGACTAGCGACGGCGCGGTGATGTTTATCCCTGCCGAGGCGGTATTTGCTGAGATTCACGCCTATCACCCCGAAATTATCGATTACGCCATGATTAAGCGCGTTTGGCTAGTTTCGCCCACCACGCTAATGGCGGTGCTTAACACCGCGCGCGCCGTGCTAAAAGATGTAGAAATGCGTAAACAAGTACACATTATTAAAGATGAGCTGGGTCGCTTAAGCAAAGATTTTGAACGCTTTGATATTCGCATGAAAAAGCTTGCTGATAATATTCGCCAAGCGCACGAAAATGCGCAAGATGTGCATGTGAGTAGCCAAAAAATCACCAATCGATTTAAGCAAATTGAACGCGTAGAATTAAGCAATGCAATTAGCAATGAGCCAGCCGATTTACTCGATTTAATTGATGATATTGAAAAAAAATAATCATCATCAATTTCATTAGGTTTCAATTTTAATGCACTGAAAGTATTATGAAAATAAAAGTATTATATTTTGCCAGATTAAAAGAAGCCGTGAATTACTCATCTGAAGAGATTGACTTGCCAGAAGCCATTAAAACGATTACTGCGCTTAAAAATTATTTAAGTCAGCGCGGTGAAATTTGGGCTAATTTATTTGATGGTAAACAAGTGGTTCGCGCCGCCATTAATCATGCTTTGGTGGATGATTTAGCAACCATTCAAGCGGGCGATGAAGTGGCTTTTTTTCCACCAGTAACAGGTGGTTAAACTTTCAAAATGACCGTTCGCGTTCAAACTGAGGATTTTGATTTGGGTGCTGAACTTAGCAAGTTGCGCCGCGCAAACGCTAGCATTGGCGCGCTTGTTAGCTTTGTTGGCCAAGTGCGCGACATTAATGATGGCAATGTAATTAATACGCTAACGCTAGAACATTACCCTGAAATGACGCAAAAGGCGCTGGGAGCGATTGAGTATGAAGCGAAATCGCGCTGGCAGCTTATAGACACGCTAATTATCCACCGCTTTGGCACGCTAAAACCGCAGGATCAAATTGTGCTAGTGGCAATTGCCTGTTCACATCGCGGCGATGCTTTTGAAGCGTGTGAATTTATCATGGATTATTTAAAGACCAGCGCGCCATTTTGGAAAAAAGAAGCCACCAACCAAGGCGAAAGCTGGGTTGAGGCAAAAATGTCAGATGACCAAGCAAAAGCGCGTTGGAAATAAACGCATTAACGATTAATAGGCAAAAACTGGGCAATACATAATGATGCAAAAATTACAGGCTAATGAGCTAAACGCTGGGATTTCTTTAAACGATTTTTCGTTTAAGACAACAGCAGAATTACTGGATAATTCAACGGCTTATCAGCCAGATAAACACGCTTGGGTGGCACAAAGTGAGGCAAAAAAAGCGGCTATTTTTGGCCTAAATATGCGTCAAAGCGGCTTTAATGTGTTGGTGTTGGGCGCGCATGGCAGTGGCCGAAAATCATTGATGCAAAGCGCCATGTTAGAAGTGGCCAAGCAAGCTAACCCAAGCCCGCTGCAAGATTTAGTTGCCATTTATCATTTTGATCAGCCAAGTCAGCCGACATTAATCAAGCTGCCAGTGGGGTGCGGTGCAAAATTACGCGTTGAGATGGATAGTTTTGCGCGTAGTTTAATGGCGGAGCTGCCTAGTTTTGTTGCTGCAGATAAGCCGCAATTAGTGGCTGAGCATTGGCTGACCCAAGCTACAAATGGTTTAATGGCTGCATTTATTGAATGTGATTATGCATTAAAATGCTATTTTGAGATGGCCAAACTTGAGGTATTGGCTTATTTAAAGGCTTGGCAGCCGCCAGTATCTGAGGCAGGAGAAACTGAAAGTGCATTGGAAGGCCTGATTAGCGAGCCATTTTTTGCACGATTTAGAGTCAACGTGTTAGTGGATAATCGCCTGACGCAAACTGAGTTGCTTACGCAAGCGGTGGTTTACGATAACGACCCCAGCTTGCAATCTTTATTTGGCGCGGTTGAAAGCGCAGCAGAATCCTCACTGATGCCCGATTTTTTGCGCCTGCGCGCTGGTAATTTGCACAAAGCCGATGGCGGCTTGTTGCTGTTGCATTTACGCGATTTGCTGGGCGATGAAACCAATGGCGTGCAAATGATTGAGAAATTATTCCGATTTTTGCGTAATGGCACCTTGCAAATTGAAGATAGCAGTAGCACGCCAAGTAATAATTTTTCGGCTAACACCTTGATTAAGCTACAAGTTAAGCTAGTGTTAATCGCCACACGCGAAGATTTTTACAATTGCATGGACGAGCAGCCCGATTTTTTTGATTACTTTCCCATAAAAGTAGAGTTTGCCGAGCGCATTTTAGCCACCACCGAAAATTATGCGGCGATTGCAGGATTCGTCGCGCAAAAATGCGTACAACATAACTGCCCGCATTTTACCAGTGAGGCGGTTGCTGGCTTAATAGGTGCGTTGCTACGCTTAGAAGAAGACCAAACGCGCATTAGCACTAATTTTGCGTTTTTAGAGCGCTTAATATTAGAAAGTGCGGCGTTTGCAGAGGTAGAGCAGGCAAACCCTAATTTAATAGAGGCCGCGCATGTGCAAGCGGCGTTGCAAGCTAAAGCAGCCAGAAACCAATATTTTGAAAGCCAAATTCGCGATTCAATTATTGATAACGAGCTTCTGATTCAAGTGCAAGGCGACGTAGTAGGGCAAGTGAACGGCTTAACCCATATTGAGCTGGGCGACGCCAGTTTTGGCTCGCCAATACGCATCACCGCGCGTTGCCACCCTGGCGGAAAAGGCTTGATTAATATCGACCGCGAAGTCAATATGAGCGGCCCGAATCACGACAAGGGCATTTTTATTTTGCAAAACTGGCTTAGCGCAAGCTTTAGCCATTTAGCGCCATTAAGCCTTAATGCCTCTTTGGTTTTTGAGCAAGAATATAACGGCGTAGAGGGCGATTCTGCTAGCTGCGCCGAGCTATTTGCGCTGCTTTCTGCAATGGCTAATCTGCCCATTCAACAAGGCATGGCGGTAACAGGTGCGCTTAATCAATTTGGCGAAGTAATGCCAATTGGCGGCGTAAATGAAAAAATTGAAGGCTATTTTAGAGTGTGCTTGGCGCTGGGTTTAAACGGCAAGCAGGGCGTTATTATCCCTAAACG
>JAYTEL010000226.1:0-3269 GCA_043735225.1 Methylotenera sp.
CGGATTTTTTGTGTCTAGAATGCGTAGCGGATTGGTGTGCAAGCGACGTTTCGCGTCCTCGTCTAGCAAATCGGCATGCTGTTCAAAATAGGTAATTAAGATTTGACGATACGTCAAACGTTCGTCCGCGTCGCCGATGCTATTGATTTGCAGCTCGACATCTTTTATTTCTAGCGCCTGCCAAAGCCGCGCCAGCATGACAATCTGCTCGGCATCGACCTCTGCCGATTCAAATCCAAACGCCTCCGCACCAATTTGGTGAAACTGGCGCTGGCGACCTTTTTGCACGTTCTCGTGCCGAAACATTGCGCCAGAATACCAAAGCCGCTGCGAGCCGTTGTAAGTGAGGTTATTTTCAATCACCGCCCGCACACAACCCGCCGTGCCTTCTGGGCGCAAGGTCAGTTTGTCGCCATTGAGTTTATCTTCCCAAGCGTACATTTCTTTTTCAACAATATCAGTATGCTCGCCCACAGAGCGCACAAACAGCTCGGTCGGCTCTACAATTGGCATGCGAATATTGTTGTAGCCATAACTGGCCAATACGCGTCTTGCGGTGTCTTCCAGCTTAAACCAAAGCGGGGTGGCCTCTGGCAAAATGTCGTAGAAGCCTTTAATACTTTGAAATTTTTGGTTCATTACATTATCGTTTAATGGATTGCAGATATTCTATCAGTTCGTGCATATTGGTTTGTGGGTTATTGGAACCTGTTCTTATATTGTCATTTACTAGCTGTTTAGCATAGGTAATTGCCGTTTGCGTTTTATCTTTAGTAAATGTGTAAATATCACGCTTGCTTTTACCGTAATCTGCCCAATGTGATTTTAAGTCGCTATTAGCAGCGTCACAAGGTGATCTATTTTGAGTTGCATGATATGGCTTTGCGCTTGGAGTAAAATGTAACAATAACCAGAACTCAAAACAAGGTGTGGTTGTAACTGCCAAAAAGGTATCTTTTGGCTTTAAGCTTTTAATTTCTTCAACTGTAGTATCAAAACATGGGTGCTGGTCACGATCAAACACACAATATACTCGGTCATATGCATCCCCATGTTGTTTTGATTGCGCATACAACTTTTGAGCATACTCCAATACCGATTTTGGTGCTGACCCACAACGCTCACCTTCTACCTTTACCGCATTTAAGCCTAATTCACGCGATAAATCTTGCAAGTAATAGGCGCTACTTTTACTATCTTCACACACAATCAAAATACGCGGTTGCGGCTGTCTTGCTGGATTACTAGGTGTCGCTTTTTGTCGCTTTAAGTCATTTGCTGTACGTTCGCGTTTTTTATGGAATAAATCTTTACTCCCCATAAAAATCCAACTCACTTAAAAATGGAATTGCACCGTAACGCCCGCTTAAATAACCCTTCTCTAAAGCCTCATTTTTACGTGGGCTAAAATCTGCTAGCGAGTATAGTTGCGTACTTTGTTGTTGATCCTTTTCTACAAACCACACTTGATCGCGGCGCATAATACTTTGACTTAACAGCGTAGTATCATGTGTTGTAAAAATCAATTGCGCACGGCTTTTACTTGTGTGCAATAACTTAACGAGATGATGCACTAATAATGGGTGCAAGCTTGTATCAATTTCATCAACAAATAATACAGCATCGGTTTCAAGCATATCTAGCCAACGAGCAGCAAATGCAAAAAGAGCTTGTGTACCATCCGATTCATCACTCAGGCTAAATGGGATTAAATTATCGTTATCATTAGCTTGATACATAAACTGTGTTTCAAAAAATGGATGAGCTTCTAGATCCTTGAGATATTTTTGCTTAAAGTCATCTGTAAAACTAGATAACATATCAAGAGGAAAGGTTTTTCTCTCAATTAAAAAATCCTTAACTGGGATACCTGCTGCATTCATAAAAGCCAACACTCCAGCCTTACCATCTACATCTTGACATAAACCTGCTGTTCTTCTATCTCCAAGATTGTTCATTGATAAAATGTAGTTAAGTTTTTTCTGAAACCAAGTAAATACAGGTAATAGTTTTTGACTATTTTTCTGTACAGCTACTGAAAGGTATAAATTATTAGCAATAGTTTGATCAGCTCTTTCTTGGCGAGCTTTTCCTTCATCATAAAAATTGCTAAACTTATACTCATATTTATCATTTTTAGCATCATATTGGCGCTCAAACCAGCGCTGGGGAGCAGCATTAGGATAAGCAATCAACCACTCACTGGTAATGCGCTGCGCGTTGAGGCTAAGCCCATATTGATAACGTACTTTTTCCGCAATGAAGTGAATTTCAAATTCTGTATCTTGCTCACGTGAAGCCGCATCTAAACGAAATGGGTTAATTTCAATCGGCTCTCCAACTTGCGCTTCACGAGCAGAGTCTCTAACCATACGCTCAACAAAGGCAAGGGCAGCAATTAAGTTGCTTTTACCAGAGGCATTCGGGCCATAAATAACGCTAGAGCGCACTAATTTTGGAAAATTAGCAATGTCCGTTTCAAAAGTGTTGCAATCCAACTCTTTATCTTTAGCTGCATTGCCAGCCACCATAGAGAGTGTTTGCGTCTCTTTAATGGAGCGAAAGTTAGTGGCTTTGAATTCAATTAGCATGATGAGTAGATTTATAAAATTGAATTAAGTTTAATTTAAGTTCGTATATTTGCACTTTTTATGCAAAAAATCAACTTTAAATTGATTTAAGCATGATTTTTCGTTCATTTAGTGGCGCTTGTGCAACACGTAACTTGCCGCCTTCAACATAGTTTTTTTGCACGTAATCTTCGACAATCGCTTGAAACTCTTGCGCGATATTATCGCCTTTTAGCGTCACGGTTTTTTCGCCATCGACGAATACTGGCGCGACTGGTGTCTCGCCTGTGCCAGGTAGGCTAATACCAATATTGGCGAGCTTGGATTCGCCTGGGCCGTTGACTACGCAGCCCATCACCGCCACGCTCATGTCTTCTACCCCTGGGTAATCTTTGCGCCACACGGGCATTTGTGTGCGTAAATAGCTTTGAATTTGCATGGCCAATTCTTGGAAATAGGTTGATGTCGTGCGCCCGCAGCCTGGGCAGGCGGTGACCAGTGGCGTGAATGAGCGTATGCCCATGGTTTGCAAAATTTCTTGCGCGACGACGACTTCCTTTGTGCGGCTTTCATTGGGTTCTGGCGTGAGGCTAACTCGAATCGTGTCACCAATGCCTTCTTGTAGCAACAACGCCAGCGCGGCGGTTGAGGCAACGATACCTTTAGAACCCATGCCCGCTTCGGTTAAGCCCAAATGCA
>JAYTEL010000227.1:0-2411 GCA_043735225.1 Methylotenera sp.
ATCCAATGAATATCTTGCAACAAATGCCGAATACCCGCAAAAAAATGATGAAAAAGTGCCCAAGCTAAACCAATTAATACCAATTTTACCAACCAAGTATTTAGCCAGAAAGTTAGCGCTGCATAAGAAGCTTCTGAATGTACTAGCGACTGTAAACCCCATAAAATCAATGGGATAGATAAAAATAAACCAATGCCAGAAACGCGGTGTAAAATAGAAACTACCGCGTTAATAGGCAGTTTTATGGTGAATAAGTTTAGGTTTTTAGGCCTGTTTGTGGGTCGATTTTTTTGCATAGTAACTTCTTAATATCTTTCCTATTGCGTCATTCCCCCGCATGCGGGAATGACGGGTGTGGAGTTGAGCTATCTCTTATTTATCCTTCTTTAGCGGCTTTTACCACCGCTCCCGAAACCCGCGTCAATAAACGCGCATCGAATGGCTTAGGAATAATATACTCTTTACCAAAACTCAATTCTTTCAAGTTATACGCGGCTAAAACTTCAGCTGGCACAGGCTCTCGCGCCAATTCACTCAATGCCATGGCTGCCGCAACTTTCATTTTCTCGGTAATTTGCGTGGCTTTTGCATCTAATGCACCTCGGAAAAGATAGGGGAAACACAGCGCATTATTGACTTGATTGGGAAAATCACTACGTCCAGTAGCCATGAGAATGTCATCGCGAATGGCGTGTGCCACGCTTGGCAACACTTCTGGGTCTGGATTCGCCAGCGCAAAAATGATGGGATTTTTGGCCATGCCCTTGATTAATGCAGCATCCAGCGCATTTTTGGCAGAAACGCCAATAAACACATCGGCAGCAAGCATTGCATCCTCCAATGTTTTCGCGCCACCAGGGGCAATCGCTAACTCACGGTTGTTATCATGCAAATCGGGGCGCGAAGTGTCGATTACACCCGTTCTATCCACCATGGTAATATGGGTCGCACCCATCAGTTTAAGCAATTTTGCACATGAGCAGCCCGCCGCGCCTGCGCCTAAAAATACAATTTTTGCCGTCGGCAAGGTTTTGCCTTGCAACTCAAGCGCGTTTAACAGCGCAGCTGCTACGATAACAGCTGTGCCGTGTTGATCATCATGAAACACGGGGATGTCGAGGCGTTTTTTGAGCTCATTTTCGATATAAAAACAATGTGGTGCGGCAATATCTTCTAAATTAATGCCGCCAAAAGTCGGCGCGATATTCACCACGGTTTGAATAAATTCGTCAGGTGAGCTGGCATTAATTTCAATATCAAACACGTCAATGCCCGCAAAACGTTTAAACAACACCGCCTTACCTTCCATCACTGGCTTGCTGGCTAATGCGCCCATATTACCCAAACCTAAAACTGCTGTGCCATCAGTAATTACCGCCACCAAATTGCCTTTGTTGGTGTATTTATAAGCATTAGCAGGGTCAGCATGAATCTCACGCACGGGCTCGGCTACGCCTGGCGTATAAGCCAGTGACAAATCATCTTGCGTCGCGCACGGTTTAGATGAATCGACACTCAATTTACCAGGTTTTGGAAATTGGTGATAATCGAGTGCGCGTTTTTTCAGGTCATCCATAATTGGGCCTTTATATTTTAAAAATGTTGGTTTCGCTCAAATACAAGGCGTGAAAACCTTTTTTGCAGCGCCGCATCTGTTTTATATACAAGTGCGTTATACATAAGCAATAAAAAGTTTTCGCAACGCAGTAGTTGAGATAAAAGCAGCATTTTTACTCTAGCTCGGACATGTAGTGGTGATCATCGGTGAGGCAAAGGCCAAGTCGCCATTCCATCGGCTTGTCGCCATAGGTATAAGCCACGCGCTCTATGCTCAGTAATGGCGCACCTGGCGCCAAATTAATCGCTTCGGCCACCTCTTTATTTGCAGCCACCGCCGTTAAACGTTCTTCGGCGCGAATCATACGGATGCCATATTCGGTCTCGTACATGCTATACATTGAGCCTTGATTTTCCTCAACGCGTGTGGCATTTAAGCCTTTAAAGGGTGCGGCTGGCACAACAATATGATCGTAAATAAGCGGCCTGCCAGAAAAGGTGAGTAAGCGCTTAATCTCAATCAGAGCTGCGCCCGCTTTTATTTCTAAAATTTTGGCAATGCGATTATCGGCTTTGCTTTTTGTGCAAGATATCAGCTCATTTTGTAACGCTTCTTTTTGGCCGTTGGCGGCAGTTAAACGTAAAAAACGTAGTTTTATACCCGCTTCATTGTGCGTGGCAACAAAGGTGCCTTTACCTTGGCGACGAATTAAAATATTCTCCCCCGCTAGGCTATCAATGGCTTTGCGTACCGTGCCTTGGCTCACTTTAAAACGCCCGGCTAAATCAATCTCGCTGGGAATCATATCGCCAGGACGCCACTCGCCACCAATCAAGCTCTGCGTCAGCAAAAC
>JAYTEL010000228.1:0-2603 GCA_043735225.1 Methylotenera sp.
ATCCGACACGCAAGTTGTGGCAATTGTTAATGGTGATGAAATTACTATTCATCAAGTCAATTTTCAGCTGTCACGCATGGGTCAAATGAATGAAGCGCAAGCCAAATTGGCATCAAAAAATGTGCTATCAAGATTAATAGAGTTGCAGCTTTTAAAGCAACAAGCAATAGATCAGAAATTAGACAAAAATCCTGTCTTATTACAAGCATTAGAAGCGTCGAAAGATCAGATGTTAGCGCAAGCTTACTTAGAAACGATGATGACCAAAGCAGCAAAACCATCAAGCGCTGAAATTGATGGATTTTATAAAAGTCACTCTGAGCTGTTTGAAAATCGCCGCGTATTTCGGTTGCAAGAGTTAATCGTAAATATTGACAAATCAAAATTTACTGAAACAGAGGCAAATTTGAAAAGCTTAGGCGGCATCAATAATATTGCGGTTTGGCTTAAAGATAAAAACTATCCATTTAATGTTAATTCGAGTGTTAAAGCCGCCGAACAATTGCCTTCAGACTTACTAAAAAAATTACAAGTACTTAAAGATGGCGAAGTGTTAATTTTACCTGCTGCAGATGCATTGCATATTTTACATATATCCGCCTCACAAACTGTGCCGATTTCGCGCGTTAAAGCCACGCCAATTATCGAGCAATACTTTATGAATCAAAATAAAACGAATTTGGCTAAAAAAGAGATGACGGTACTCAATGAAAAAGCAAAAATTGAATTTATCGGTGCGTTTTCGGATATGAAAAAAGCTGATTTAGTGAATCCAAATACCATTGCTTCAGCCGATGCAGCTGCGCCAGCAACTGCAAAAGCCGATGCCAGCAAAGCAACTGTATCAACCGAAAAAACAACTAAACCAAATGCAAGCACAACTAGTATCGATAAAGGCTTATCTGGATTGTAGGGTAGTAACAGCGCCGGTCTATTCATTCAGGTTTTTATAAGGTTTAAATCATCATGAAAAATGCGTTAATGGCTTGGCTTAATCGTCATAGCAGAGACTTGTTTGCAATTGTTATTTTGGCAATGTTGAGTTTTGGTTTAGGGCTAAATATAACGACTGCAGTTGCAGAGCAGTTGAGTTTAGACTTAAAAACGCCAATAACCAAGGACGCGAGTTCAAGTCAAGTTAAAAAGGTGGCAGAAGACGTTAGTTATCTTTTGGGCGCGGGCGATGTGCTTAAAATCACCGTTTATAACAATGCAGATTTATCGTTAGAAACACGAATTAGCGAAGCGGGTACGATTAGTTATCCACTGATTGGCGATGTTCAAGTGGCTGGATTAACCGCCTCGGCTGCAGAAAAGAAAATTGCTAAATTGCTTGAAGCTGGCGGCTTTGTTAAAAAGCCGCAAATAAATATTTTAATTTCATTGTATCAAAGCAAAATGATTTCTGTGCTGGGCAGCGTGCTCAAGCCAGGGCGCTATCCTTTAGACCGCGCGACTAATCTTGCGGATATGCTGGCGCTTGTTGGCGGCGCGACTGCTGACGGGTCGGATTTAGTGACCATAATCAGTAAAAAAAGTAAGAAAGAATATGATTTACACAACATTGTAGGCAAAGGCGAGAACGCGCAAAATATTCCATTAGAGGGCGGCGAAATCATTTACGTGCATGCGCGAGATGTCGCGGTAATGGGTCAGGTAAATCGTCCAGGCAAGTACGCGGTGACAGGTGGCGTTCGCACCTTAAGTGATTTTTTAAGCGTCGCTGGTGGTATTAATGCAGGCGGGTCAGACCTCATTACGGTAACAACGATGCGTGCGGGCAAGCAATCGCATTTTGAGGTAGATATTGATAGTTTATTTAGAACAGGTAACGATGCCTCAAATATAGAATTGGCCAGCGGCGATACTGTTTATGTGCCGCGTGCGCCAATGGTTTATATTTATGGTGAGGTGCAGCGCCCCGGCTCATTTCGTATTGAACGCAACATGACAGTTATCCAAGTACTTGCGCAAGGTGGCGGCTTAACCCAGCGCGGCACGCAGCGCAATATCGAGTTGCATCGCCGCAATGCTAAAGGAGTGATACAAAAACTAACGCCAGCTTTAACAGACTTAGTGCTTCAAGATGATGTGCTGTATGTGCAAGAAAGCTTGTTTTAGGGGCAGCTATGAATTTCACGCAATTTATACTTATTTTAAAAGCACGCGCAAAAATTATCTTAATTGTTCTTGGCTTGGTGGTATTGGCAACATTGGCGATTAATTTAATCATGCCAAAAATATACAAGGCAACTGCGTCATTAGTGCTTAATTATAAAGGTGTTGATCCTGTTACTGGCCTTGCTTTGCCAGCGCAATTAATGCCAGGCTACATGGCCACGCAAATTGATATTATAACCAGCCGAAATGTGGCAATTAAAGTAGTTGAGCAGCTCAAATTTACCCAAAGTCTGGCTGCGCAACAACAATTTCAAGAGGCAACTGGTGGTAAAGGCGATATTCAGGCATGGTTTGCAGATAAATTGCTGGCTGGCCTTGAAGCAAAACCGTCTCGTGAAAGTAGTGTGATTGAAATTTCTTTTAGTGGAACTGATCCTGAATTTGCAGCGGCTGTTACCAACGCATTCGCTGATGCCTATCAA
>JAYTEL010000229.1:0-2748 GCA_043735225.1 Methylotenera sp.
GGCGGCGGCAGCTTTGGCAAAAGTCGTGCTATGCCCTCACAACAATATCGCAGAGCGCCTGAAACCGCACCCACACCAACTCAAGCACCAGCATCAAACCGCAGTAAATGGTTAGGTCCGTTAGCTGGCTTAGCCATTGGTGCAGGCTTGGCCTCAATGTTAGGCGGCGGCATGGGTGGTATGGGCGGCGGCATGAGTTCCCTCTTAGTAATGCTAGTACTGGCTGCTGTTGTCATGTTTTTAATCTCAAAATTTAAAAAATCACAACAACAGCCAGATTTGCAATTCGGAGGTAGAAGCACGTTTAATACAACAGACACCACACAAAGGCCAAGTTTCTCTGGTAGCGGCTATGCCTATAACGTATCGGCCAATGCGGGTAATATTCTGGCGGACTTTCCTGTTGATAGTTTTTTACGCAGCTCAAAAGCATCTTTCATCCGACTGCAAGCCGCTAATGATCGCAAAGATTTAAACGATATACGCGAATACACTACTCCAGAAGTGTTTGCCGAAATATCCTTACAAATGCAAGAGCGAGGTAACTTAGCGCAACATACTGATGTGCTTAATATTAATGCAGAATTGCTAGAAGTAGCTAACGAAGGTGATTACACCATCGCTAGTGTGCGCTTTACAGGTCAGTTAAGCGAAAACAACAATGCGTCTGAAAATGTAGATGAAATTTGGCATATTCAAAAATACACCAAAGAAGCGAATAGCGCGTGGTTATTAGCAGGGATTCAGCAAACTAGTTTGCAGTAAGATTCAATAGCTGCTCGCGCTGGGGGTTATGGCTAATTATCGCGTCACTTAACGAAGTGCTTTTAGGTAATGCAGCTTGTCGCGGCCTTGCAAAAGCCACCCAATTACCCACTCGCATTAAATAGGCAGGCATTTCTAACCCTTTGTGGTTTTTGCTTGTTGTGAATTTAAACAAACATTTTTTGGGCTATTTTCTAATCGTCGCCATACTTCAAGATAGGCTTCATCTATGCCAGTTTCTATCACGGTATTAGCGTTTGTAAATACCATTTTGCCAATATCGCGCGCATGAGTCTTTGGCTGATAATCTATTTCGCGATGCCATTGGCAAAGATGAGCTATTGCTAGTCGCTGATGTGACTTGCGTGATGCCTGCAAAGCCTTGCTGGGTGGCGAGTTGCAGCAATGCTTTATTTGTGTAGTCTTCTAGCCTTTCTACTTGAGGCAATTGTGGGCGATTTGCAGGGATGCGAATATCGATGTGATTTGATGGGTTTGAATCCACAAAACTAGCGAGCTGTCATCTTTAGCTGTGGCGATTTCTAGCAATTCACGTTGCCAAACGCCTATATAGTTGCTTGGAATAGGCGGGTATGCAATCACGAATGAAACTCAGGAAACTGCTTTAATGTACGCCAAAAAGCCATGTCGTGATTCGGCCAAAGATTGGCTTTTTCAGTTTGTGCTAAATTTTTTAATTTACGAATGCTATCGACAGCCATCTCGGTTTGGCCTTGCCAGCAATTGCCAGGCGCGATTTCATCGACGATATTTTCGGTTAAATCGGCCGCATCACCAGCGAGTATAATCGGCGCGCCTGTTGGCAGCTCTATCCATAATGACATGTGGCCAGCGGTGTGGCCAGGGCTGGCAATTGCGCGCACGCCAGGCGCTAAGTCATACTCGCCTTGTTTTACTTGCCAATTGGCTTGCTTGACAATTTCATCATCAAAATAGGCAATATCTTCGGTGTTTGCGTTGGCTAATTCGTCGGCTTGAATGTGCACTTCTATATTGCCGCAATCGCACAAGCCGCCTGCATGGTCAAAATGCAAATGACCGATAAAAATCACATCAATATCTTTTACAGACAAACCCATTTTCGCCAGTTGATTGGGCAAACGTTGTGATTCATCCATCACGGGCGCGCCAAAACCTAGCGCGGGATTATAGTGTTTTTCTCGCTGTACAGGGTTGTTGATTTTATGGTAATCACAACCCACATCGTACAAAATACGGCCGTTTTTGGTCTCGATTAAATAGGCTAGAATCGGCGCTTCTATCATCTGCCCTGCGCCGCGATTAAAGGTAGAAATCGATTTATCGTAACGGTGCGTAGCGGTTAAAATTGGCCAAAATTTAGTGACCGATGTCATGATTAGCCATCATAGCGCAGTTAAAAAAGATACGCCAGCCGCGCCAATAAAGGCGTTTGCGCTATCATTGGTCAGCACCCCATAATCATCGCTTTGTAACCTTTTAACTCTGTGGCGGTGATACGCTAACAGCAGTTTTGACATGGGAATCACTGGCAACAAAGCTGAATTGCCAAATAATTGTTCGTGTAGCTGCGGCAATTTATACCAAGGCGCAACGGGTTTTTCGTGATGCGCGTTATGGTAAGGAAAATTCAAGAATATTAGATTGAGCCAAGGATATTGTAGCGAAGTTAAGTTGGAAAAAGTATTCGCTTGCTCGTATGCGCGGTCGCGTAGTTTTTCGTCTTTAATCTTGCCGCCAGCTTGCGCTAAATCAGCCTCTAAAAACACATCGTAAGTATGCTGAAACGCATCAGCAAAACGCAACGCAGTGAGCATAATGCCGTAAGCCAACAAATATAGTAGCCAAGCTTTAATTGACCACCATGCCATTAGCGCGAATATCGGAACGCGAATGAGCAGAATAGCCAGCAAGCGCGGGCGTTTATAGTGCCATTCTGGCTTAATAAACGGCAAAATAATCACCAAAAAATGCATCAAAATT
>JAYTEL010000230.1:0-4788 GCA_043735225.1 Methylotenera sp.
AAACAAAAACAACATCATTGCCCAAAACGCATAAGGGCCTTTTTCACTAGATTCGCGAAGCGTAACTGCCCAAGGAAATAAAAAAGCGATTTCTAAATCGAACAAAATAAACAGAATTGCAACCAAGTAATATCGCACATCAAACTTCATACGCGCATCTTCAAAAGCCTCAAAACCACATTCGTATGGAGAATTTTTTTCAGAATCTGGCGCATGCGGGGAAACTAACTTACCGAGGATAAGCGGCCCTAACCCAATCGCAAGGCCTATCAATATAAACAACAAGATTGGAAAATAATTTTCCAGCACAGA
Organism: Methylotenera sp.; assembly: GCA_043735225.1. Taxonomy (GTDB): domain Bacteria; phylum Pseudomonadota; class Gammaproteobacteria; order Burkholderiales; family Methylophilaceae; genus Methylotenera_A. Next base: position 313 of record JAYTEL010000230.1, read on the forward strand.
ATTTTCCTTACACACAAAAACTTATTCAACAAACTTGATAAGTTGGGTTTGATTATTGGCTTTTGGCGTATAAATCAAACAATTGATAATTAAACTTTTTGATACTAATATGCTAAGAAATATTAACTATTGGTGCCGACGGAGAGACTCGAACTCTCACGACCTAAGCCACAACCACCTCAAGGTTGCGTGTCTACCAATTCCACCACGACGGCAATTTATTGAGACATCGCCTAAAATTAATTAGGTAAACGATTAATGCGGTATGTCTTTCGCAGCGTTGCCAACAGGTGCATTACTTTGTGTTGTTTCTGTGGATTTAGTTTCAACTGGTTTAGTGTCTATTTTAGTATCTTGCATCTTAACCGCAGACTTTATTACACTGCCGTTGCCAGCACGGTGGCTTGCCATGTAAGCCAACGTTAAACTAGTCGCAAAAAATACCGCTACACAAATAGCTGTAGCCTTACTCATAAAGTTAGATGATCCGCTAACGCCAAACAGACTGCCAGAAGCGCCGCTACCAAAAGCTGCGCCCATATCTGCGCCTTTACCATGTTGTAATAAAACCAAACCAATGACGCCCGTTGCTGCCAAAATGTGAATAATTGTAATTAAATTTTCCATCAAACTTATCTTTCTGAAATTTTATTATGCAGAAATATGAATCAGCATAATGTATACGTATGTTTCTTTTACTAAATATTAACGCCAACTAAGCGGTGAAGCTTCAGCTGCATAACAGATTGCCGAGAACTCTTCTGCGTTTAACGAGCATTTGCCAATTAAACCACCATCTATATTTTCTACAACGCACAATTGTAACGCATTTTGTGGATTTACGCTTCCTCCGTAAAGGATTTTTAGCTGATTAGCCGCATCAATGTTAATACTAGCAATTTTATTACGGATGAATAAATGCATGTTTTTTGCTTGAAATGGTGTCGCTGCCAAGCCCGTACCTATTGCCCAAATAGGCTCATACGAAATGACCGCATTGGCAAATACGGCGGCGCCATGCGTGTTAATAATCGTTTCTAATTGCTTACTGACAACCATTTCCATCACGCCCGCCTCGCGTTCAATCAGCGTCTCGCCTACGCACAAAATCGGCGTTAAACCGTGTTTTTTAGCTTGCAGAAATTTAATGGCAATATTGTCATCCGATTCGCAGTAAGCCGTTGCGCGCTCTGAGTGGCCGATAATCACGTAGGTGCAACCAAAGTCTCGCAACATGGCTGCGCTTACCTCGCCTGTGAATGCACCAAACTCATTTTTGGCAACGTTCTGCGCGCCCCAAGCAATATTGCTGCTTTGCAGCCTATTTTGCAGCTGAGCAAGATATGGATACGGCGCACAAACAACTACTTGCGTGTGTGTAAAGTCAGATAATTTTTCAATAAATTCATCCAGCAATGCGTCATTTTGCTTAAGGCTACCGTGCATTTTCCAATTGGCGACTACCAATTTTTGAATTGGTTTTTGCATTTGTTGTTGCGTTGCTTTTTTAGCAGAACTTATTGTTTGTGTCATAAATGCGCATTATATCTGAAGCAAGTAAAGGTTGTTTGTAGAAAACTTATAATCGTTTTGAAGGAGTAACTCAAGTTGGCTCATTGCGTTATAGTAGTAATGGTAGAAGAAGATTAATAACAGTTTAATTACAACGGCTTAACGCATCAGAATTTTTACCTCGGCTCAATTCTTCATGCCTGTGCCGTTCGCTTAATTCATCGTTATTGGCAGTGCGCGTTAACGTATCATGTTGATGATTTTCGTTTAAATCCATGTTTTGTTTACCGTGTGTAAGCACTTCATGGCGATGAATGGCTTTTATCAGTTCCGACTCGCTGCCTCGCGTCAACTCATCATGATTATGATTTTCGCGTAAGCCATCATTCGCTATGCCTCGGACCAATTCATCATGCCGGTGATTTTCGCTCAACATATTCGACTCGCCACCGCGCGACAAACCGTCATGGGTATGCTTTTCGTGTAAATTAATATTTGTTTTGCCACGATCCAAACCATCTTGTGCGCAGGCTTTAAGCTTGCATTGTGCGCAATTTTTATCGATATCTTGCGCAGCTAATGCATAAGTTACGTTTAACAATAGGCTGATAAGTAAAATATAATTTTTCATTATTCACAATCTATAATAATACTGTAGCTTTACGATAACATTTTTATTTAGTTAGCGCCCACTTTGGTCTAATTTATAATTTTTAACGTAAAAATATTTAGTTTTTGTCGATATGTCTGATTGACTGTAATATTAGTTAAGAATAAGCGAGTCATATTAGATTTAGAAGTCGGCAAACAATTAACCTGCATGTATGACTTGAATTAAGGAGATTAATATTACTAATTTGCAACTAATTGCGTAATAATTTTTTTAACCGATATAATTTGTACATGAAATTAATATCTTCTATTAGTAAAATAATATTTAAACATATTTTTATTGCTTTCTCATTTTACTTTTCTTGGTTTTGCTTGTGCCGCATTTATCAATCTGCATGGTGATGAAGAAGCAGACGCTAGTAGAGATACATTTTACCTGCGAAGCGAAATTAAAGTCTCTAACTGGACTTCACCCGCTTTACTAGACGTTTTTCAAGTTCTGTTGTTGACGCGCATTTAAAAATGACGACCTGTGCGCGTTGAATTTTTCATCAGGCGTTTATGGGTGTAGATTACTTCTCCGCTGTGGATAAGTTGGACTTCCCCCAATATGGTAGACAAATATTTATGTCCGATTTGTTGTTGTTCAAATTGAACGGGGCTTAAATAGTTCAAATAACTAATTCTGCGTGTACTATTATAAAACACTTCGATGTAATCAAATATTTCTGCTTTTATCTCCTCTCTTGTGCTGTAAATATGTTGCCTGATTTTTTCTTTCTTTAGGCTACTGAAGAAGGATTCCATCGCTGCATTATGCGAGCTTTATGCTTCGCATAAATGCCTCCTAAAATTTAATTCGTAGCAATTACCATGCCTGCTCATGCTGGTCACAAAGTCATTTTGCTGGCACCAGCGATTAAAATCATTGCTGCCAAATTGGCTACCATGATTGAATGTATAACGTCTGACTGTTTCGGCTGCCTACGCCACTTTGCCATCAGCATAACATCAGGCACTCATTCGGTACGAATGTGGGATTGCATGCTCAATGCCTACTACCGCATGCGAGTACAAATCAATCACTACTGCCAAATACAACCAGCCCTCATGGTTACGTATCTGTGTAATATCAGTGACTCAAACTTCATCTGCTTATTGTGCAACAAATACTTGACGCAAGCGATTGGGCGCAGCAGTAGCAGGCTTGCCTGATTTATAACGCGATTTGCGATAGCCGCGTACAGCATGAAATTTGTCATTATGCATGAGCTTTGCTATTCGATTATAGCTGCAAACCAAACCTGCGGCTTTGCAATCCCGATAAATACGTTGGCCAACACAAATGCCTTGGCTTCCCTCGTAGAACTGTTTGATTTCAGTCAGCAATATTGCAATATAAGTGGCGCGACGCAATTGAGGCCCGTGTTGCCAAGCATATTAGCCGCTACGGCAAACACCTAAGACGTGTCACATGTTGCAGATGCTAAATAAGTGATGATGGTCTTGGAAAACCCAAACTTTACTCGGTGAGCTTTGAATACTCGCTATGGGCATCCCCACAGAATATATGTTCTAAGGCACATTATTCTGAGTGAAATTATGTGGCGGCCTTTTTTAAGATGTCGCGCTCTTACTCCACGCGCTTTAAGGCTTTATTGAGTCTGGCATTCTCTGATTTTAAATGCAGTAAATCGTCTTGATTAATGTTGGGCAATGCACTTGGCTTATTAGCATCAGATTTCCAACGATACAAGCTTTTATCGGTAATACCTAATCGCTTGGCAACTTCTACTGCACTGTAGCCGCGTTGTGTGATTTGTTTAACTGCTTCAGCTTTAAATTCAGCTGTATATCTGACGCCTCTCATTGAGCTTCCTTTTAGTGATTTCGGACATTATCTTTTGTCTACTAAATCGGAGGAAGTCCACTTAAAAATTAATTATAACCTCTGAGAAAGAGTTGCGTTAAAGTAGGCCATTACAGATTAAATCTTTCAGTGCAAGCCTGCCGGCCAATATCCATGCTGGATATCATAGTCAATTTAACTTGGATTTCATCTCAATCACGTACAACTTTACATTGACTTTACTCAACTTAATACAATGCCGTATACAAAAAAAACCCCACAACTTTCGTCCGGAGCTATAACGGAAAATATCATTAAGGTCTTGGCCTAAATACATACCCACTTGCTAAAAATCAACGCCGCACAAACAACAAAACCCTCACATGGAGGGTTTTGTTGTTTAAATAAATAGCTTGGCGATGACCTACTTTCGCATGCAAAAAGCATACTATCATTGGCGCTGGTTCGTTTCACGGCTCTGTTCGAGATGGGAAGAGGTGGGT
>JAYTEL010000231.1:0-2225 GCA_043735225.1 Methylotenera sp.
TTACGAAGATATCAGCGACAAAGTCAGATCAAATGCAGCGCGAATTTACACCACCTCTCAGCGGATGGATCTATTAATAACCGACCTGATGGACTTCACCAAGAGCCAGTTAGGTATAAAGTTGTCCGTGAAATTAGCGCCAGCCAACATAGCGAAGATTTGTAAAGATATTATTGATGAACAGAAAATTGTGCATTCTGAGCGCATCATTGCGGCAATAGTGAAAGGAAGTTTTGATGGCAATTGGGACGAACAACGGATAGGGCAATTATTCTCCAATCTGTTAGGCAATGCAATTCAACATGGCTACTCTAAAAGTCCGATAGAGGTTAACCTTAGCTCATCGAAAGTTGCAGTAAAAATTATGATAACTAATCAGGGAAAACCTATTCCTTCTTCAAAATTACCCCACATTTTTGAGCCTTTGGTTAGACATGTAGAAAATGAAAATGCGGATTACTCCCAAAAAACTAGTTTAGGCCTTGGCTTATATATCGTAAAAGAAATTGTACTGGCGCATAACGGAACATTGAATGTCTCATCTACTGAAAAGAAAGGGACCACTTTCGAAATCACATTACCTTTTAACTAATTTAGCAAGCGTAGGGTGTGAAAATTAGCTTTTATTTGCACACCATTTAACTAAATTACTCACTAAACACCCTTTTTCATCAGCTCCACCCCAATTTTCATCCACCAAACCTTGCGTAACATATTTGTGAAAAGTACTGTGCGGCCAGTCTTTTACTAGTAATACATGTCCGTGTTTAACAGCTTTGTGATGAATAAAATTGATATGGTGCTGCAAATCAATGTCTATTGAGTTGGTGTGCAAAGTAAATCATTTTGCACACCCTACGACAGGCTGATGAAGCTATCGTGCAAATAAAAGCTTTTTGCACATCCTACGACTAGGGTAAAATATAGTTTCTTGAATTGCTGTTTGAAAGCTCAGACTTATGTTAGAAAAGCATATGCTAACCACGCTAAACGCCCTCTCGCCTCTTGATGGCCGCTACCAAACCAAATTAAACGCGCTACGGCCTTACTTTAGCGAATATGCGCTGATTAAATACCGCGCTTGGGTGGAGGTGGAATGGTTGAAAGCTTTGGCGTCGGCTGAGGAGTTGCAAGAAATTGCGCCATTTGGTGCAGCGACTATTAGCGAGTTAGATGCGGCTATTGCTAATTTTTCTGAGGCTGATGCCGTACAAGTTAAAGCCATTGAAGCGCGCACTAATCACGATGTAAAGGCGCTTGAATATTGGCTAAAAGAAAAATTTGACGCGAACCATAAAGTAAAAAAAGCCAGTGAGTTTATTCACTTTGCTTGTACCTCGGAAGATATCAATAATTTATCGCACGGCTTAATGCTAAAAAGCGCGCGTGACGCTGTGATGCTGCCATTTTTGGCGGATCTAATTGCGCGTTTGACTGCGTTATCGCATGAGCTTGCCGCGCAGCCTATGTTAGCGCGTACACATGGCCAAACAGCATCGCCCACGACGATGGGTAAAGAGTTGGCAAATGTCGTTTATCGTTTGCAACGTCAACAAAAACAGTTAAAAAACAATGAGATACTGGGAAAGATTAATGGCGCAGTGGGTAACTTTAACGCGCATTTATCGGCTTACCCTAATTTTGATTGGGAAAGTTTTGCTAAGCAGTTTGTAGAAAATTTGGGTTTAACTTACAACCCAATGACTATTCAGATTGAACCGCACGATTACATGGCGGAGCTATACGATTGTTTATCCCGCATCAACACCATTTTAATCGACTTAAATCGCGATATTTGGGGTTATATTTCGGTTGGTTATTTTAAGCAAAAAGTCAAAGCGGGCGAAATCGGTTCATCCACCATGCCACACAAGGTTAACCCGATTGATTTTGAGAATTCCGAAGGTAATTTAGGTTTAGCCAACGCCGTTTTGCGCCACATGGCCGAGAAATTGCCGATTTCACGCTGGCAGCGCGACCTTACCGATTCAACCGTATTACGCAATATGGGCGTGGCGTTTGGCTACACGCTGCTGGGTTACGATTCCTGTTTACGCGGCTTGAATAAGCTAGAAATTAATCCTGAAAAATTAGCACAAGATTTAGACGCAAGTTGGGAAGTGCTCGCCGAACCAATACAGACGGTGATGCGCTGCTATGGCTTGTCAAACCCATATGAGCAATTAAAAGAGCTCACCCGCGGCAAAGGCGGCATAAACAAAGAA
>JAYTEL010000232.1:0-5309 GCA_043735225.1 Methylotenera sp.
AGCGCATACCGACTTTTTGCTGGCAGTAATTGCCGAGGAACTGGGTTTTGTTGGCGTACTCACCGTGCTGGGTTTATTCGTGTGGATAGTGATTCGTGCATTTGGTATTGGCAAAGAAGCAGTTGCTAACGAGCGTTATTTTGCTGCTTTACTCGCGCAAGGTCTGGGCGTTTGGATGGGTGTGCAAGGCATTATTAACATCGGCGTCAACATGGGTGTGTTGCCAACCAAAGGCCTAACGCTGCCATTATTATCATTTGGTGGCAGCGGCATTTTGGCTAACTGTATTGCCATGGCGGTGCTGCTGCGCATTGATTTTGAAAACCGCCGTTTGCAGAAAGGCTTGCCAGTATGATGTTTGCACAGCCAATTACGCAATTTGGATCTGGCACATTAATGGTGATGGCGGGCGGCACTGGCGGCCATGTATATCCTGCCATGGCGGTCGCCGATTATATGCAAGAGCACGGCTGGAATATTGTGTGGCTGTGCACCGAAGGCGGCATGGAAAACCGTCTGATAGAAGGCAAAGTTTATAAAAAAGCCATGATAACCATGCGCGGTGTGCGCGGTAAAGGCTTGCTGGGATGGATTTTGTTGCCTATTAAATTAGTCGCCGCGCTTAAGCAAAGCTTTGCGGCCATTCAATTGCATCAACCAAACGTGGTGCTGGGCATGGGCGGTTTCGCGGCTTTTCCTGGTGGATTAATGGCAAAAATATTGGGTAAGCCGTTGGTGATTCATGAGCAAAACTCAATTGCAGGCTTAACCAATAAAAGTTTAAGTTTAATCGCTAATCGAACCTTGGCAGCGTTTCCATCAGCGTTTGGTGATGGCGCAGAGTTAGTTGGCAACCCAGTTCGCGCCGATATTACGCAATTGTTGCCGCCAGAAAAACGATACAGCCAGCGCACAGGTAAGCTTAATTTATTGGTGGTTGGCGGTAGTTTAGGCGCGCAGGCATTGAACGATGTACTACCAAAGGCATTGGCAAACTTGCCCAAAGACACTTTTAATATTGTGCATCAAGCGGGCGAGAAACATATCGCCGCCCTGCAAGCCAATTACCAAGCGGCTTCTGTGGCAGCCGATACAAAGGCATTCATTAATAATATGGCCGAACAATATGCTTGGGCCGATGTGGTGATTTGCCGTGCGGGCGCACTAACGGTGGCGGAGCTTGCATGCGTTGGCGTGGCGAGCATTTTAGTGCCTTTTCCACATGCGGTGGACGATCACCAAACCTACAACGCAAAATATTTAAGCGATGCAGGCGCAGCGCAATTGATTCAACAAACTGAATTTAACGTAGAAAAAGCAACTGAATTGTTACGTAACCTAACGCGCGAAATTTGCTTAAATATGGCGATTCAAGCCAAACAACTCGCTAAGCCTGAAGCCACTCAGACCGTGGCAAAAATTTGCATGGAGGCGGCGCGATGAAAAGACCACCGAATAACGAGATGAGCGTAGTGAAGACAAGGCAAAAATTAACAATAGCTTCAGCAATAGAAACAATAGTCCGGAATGTATGGGTTATACATGAGGATTTTGAGCTGCTTTTGCGTAAATTTATTTTGCCAGTATTCACAAGCGTAACAGCGATGCGGAGGTCTTTTTGAAACATAAGGTTAAAAATATTCATTTCATAGGCATCGGCGGCGCTGGCATGAGCGGTATTGCAGAGGTGCTGATTTATCTCGATTTTAAGGTGTCTGGTTCTGATTTGGCCAGCAATGCAGTGACGCAGCGCCTTAAAAAATTTGGCGCAACTATTTATCAAGGCCACGCGACTGAAAACCTGCGCGCGGCCGATGTAGTGGTGGTTTCCAGTGCGGTGAATGAGCAAAACCCCGAAATTATCGCCGCGCGCGCTCAAAATATTCCAGTTGTGCCACGCGCATTAATGTTGGCGGAGTTAATGCGCTTTAGGCAAGGTATTGCAGTTGCAGGTACGCACGGCAAAACGACAACCACTAGCTTAATCGCCAGCATTTTAAACGAAGCGGGCATGGATCCAACCTTTGTAATTGGCGGTAAGCTTGAGGCCGCTAGCGCCAATGCGCGCCTTGGCACGGGTGAATACATTGTGGCTGAGGCGGATGAATCGGACGCGTCATTTTTGCACTTAACCCCCGTGATGGCGGTAGTCACCAATATTGACCAAGACCATATGGATACCTACGAGCATAGTTTTGACAAGCTTAAAAGCGCGTTTGTAGAATTTTTGCAGCAGTTACCGTTTTGGGGCATGGCGGTGGTGTGTATCGATGACGTGAATATCCGCGAGATTCTTCCGCGCGTGACAAAACCTGTAATGACCTATGGGTTTAGTGAAAACGCGCGCATTCGCGCCCGAAATGTAGTGGCAGATAACGGCAAAATGCACTTTACGGTAGACCGCGTTAATGGCAAAACCACCACTTTTGATGTGACGCTTAATTTGCCTGGCAATCATTATGTGCTCAACGCGCTGGCGGCGATTGCCATTGCCAGCGAATTGAATGTGAATGACCAACACATTATTAAAGCATTGGCTGAATTTAAAGGCGTGGGCAGACGTTTTGAGCGCTACGGCGAAGTGCCTGTACATGCCACTGGTGCAAATGTTACTTATGCAAACGCCATTCATGAGAATACCATTCATGAAAATACCAGTGCAACTGCAAGCGGCGCCTTCACGCTAATTGATGATTACGGTCATCACCCAGTTGAAATGCAGGCGGTAATTGCCGCCGCGCGCGATGCTTTTCCTAATCGCAGGCTGGTACTCGCGTTTCAGCCACATCGTTATAGCAGAACAAGAGATTGTTTTGAGGATTTTGTGCGCGTGCTGTCGACAGTAGACGCGGTGCTGTTAACCGAAGTTTACGCGGCTGGTGAAGCGCCGATTGTTGCGGCGGATACACGCGCGCTCATCCGCGCGGTGCGTGTGGCAGGCAAGGTAGAACCTTTATTTGTAGAAACCACAGACGCATTGCCCCAAGCCATTATGGATATGGCAGAGGCCAATGATGTAGTGATTGTAATGGGCGCAGGGTCGATTGGCCAAGTGGCGGCGAGAACTAAAGAATTAGCAACTTTATGACGCAAACATTATGACTCAGACTATATGACACAAGCACAAGCTAAATCTCAATTGCTTAAAAACGAGCCATTAGCGCGCTACACCAGTTGGCGCGTGGGCGGCGCGGCAGATCGCGTATTTATCGCAGAAAGTCTAAGCGAACTGCAAGCCTTTATGCAAACGTTAAACCATGCTGAACCTTTACAATTTATTGGCCTAGGCAGCAATTTGCTGGTGCGCGATGGCGGCGTGCGTGGCACGGTAATTGTCATGCATCAAGCCTTAAGCGATTTGCGCATGGATGGTAATTATTTGTACGCCGAGGCGGGGGTTACTTGCGCTAAAGTCGCGCGCTTTAGTGCAGCTGAAGCCAAGCAAGGCGCAGAATTTTTAGCGGGTATTCCAGGCACTATTGGCGGCGCGCTAGCCATGAATGCAGGCTGTTATGGCGCTGAGACTTGGAATATTGTGCATCAAGTATTAACAATTGATAGGAACAGCAAAACACATGTGCGAAACGAAGCAGAGTTTATTCCCAGCTATCGCCATGTAGAAATGCCAATGCCAGATGAATGGTTTTTAGGCGCTTGGTTTAAGTTGGACGATGGCAACGCGGAAATTGGTCAACAAAAAATTAAGCAATTATTGGCCACGCGCTTAGCCAGCCAACCGCTTAATTTACCCAGCGCAGGTTCCACATTTAGAAATCCGCATGGTGATTATGCGGCGCGTTTAATTGAAGCAAGTGGCTTAAAAGGGTATCAAATTGGCGGCGCGCAAGTGTCACCCAAACATGCTAATTTTATTGTCAATGTGGGCGATTGCAGCGCGCTCGATATTGAGTTGCTGATTCGCCACATGAAAGATGTGGTGCTGCAAAAGCAGGGCGTAGCGTTACAACAAGAGGTGAGAGTGATTGGCGAATATGCATAAAGAGACTACTACAAACTTAATCTTTGGGCATGCTGCGGCGTTGCGCGGTACTCGAAATCCTCATGTACTTTGTGTACATTCCGGTTTCTGCGTTCCGTGCGCCTTGCATCAAAACCCAAATATCAAGTTTGTAGCAGCCTCTTGTGGTGATTTTGGAACGTTAATATGAATAAATTTGGCAAAGTGGCCGTACTGCTTGGCGGCACGTCGGACGAGCGAGAGATATCGCTAAAAAGTGGCGCGGCAGTGCTGGCGGCGTTATTGCGCCAAGGTGTAGATGCGCACGCTTTTGATACGGCCGAACATGTATTAAGTGAGTTAACAAGTTTTGACCGCGTGATGATTAACTTGCACGGCCGCTTTGGTGAAGATGGCACAATTCAAGGCGCGCTAGAGCTGATGGGCATCCCCTACACGGGCAGCGGCGTTATGGCGTCGTCGCTTGGTATGGATAAATGGCGCAGCAAACTATTGTGGAGGGCGTTAAAGATTAGTACGCCCGATTTTGAAGTGGTCAACGCGCAAAGTGACTTTGCGGCGATAGAACAAAAGCTTGGATTGCCGCTATTTGTTAAGCCCGCCAATGAAGGTTCAAGCATTGGCATTAGCAAAGTAAAAAACAAAGGCGAGTTAGAAGCCGCTTACTTATTGGCCGCCAAGTCAGATCCGCTGGTAATTGCCGAGAAATATGTGGGTGGTGGTGAATATACTGTTGGCATCATTTCTGATGGAAGCGGCGATTTTATCGCTTTGCCCATTGTGCGAATTGTGCCAAAAAATGAATTCTACGACTATGAAGCAAAATATTTGCGTGACGATACAAGGTATTTGTGTCCGTGTGGTTTAAGTGCAGAAAAAGAGGCGCAAATTAAAGCCGATGCCTTGCAAGCATTTCGCGCAATTGGTTGTACTAGCTGGGGACGCGTGGATTTTTTGATGGACGGCCCAGACCAAAATGATGCACAACAGCATTATTTTTTAGAAGTGAATACGTCGCCCGGCATGACTGATCATAGTTTAGTGCCAATGGCGGCCAAGGCGGCGGGTATTGGCTTTGATGCGCTTGTCATCAAAATTTTAGAAACCACATTAAAAGGTACTGCAGATGTGGGTTAAACCAAATGTGGGGTAAACCAAATGTGGGATAAACCGCGTCTTTTAAATTGGATTGCAAGCTTGCTTTATGCGCTATCAGTTGTGCTGATGCTATATGCACTGTTATTTGTTGTAGTGCATTTACCCACTTTTCCGATTCGCGAGGTGAAGGTGGACGGACAATTAGCGCATGTCAATCGTGAGCAAATAAAAT
>JAYTEL010000233.1:0-4997 GCA_043735225.1 Methylotenera sp.
GTTTCTATAGCTTCTAATTTTTTGTTGGTTTCAATGTCTTGTTGCATTATATTCTGCCTATAAAATAGTATCGATGAGGAAAAAATATGACAGATTCAAGCGCTACAAATTCTAACTTGCGTGATTTAACGGCGCAGTTTTGCCAACTAGGAAGCTTAGATGCAATCTACCTGCGCCCTGCACGGGGAGTTTTAGCGCAGCATACAAATATTGCTGTAGCCCATACTGGGCGCGGCTTACAGGGCGATCGATCTACACTTGCTGGCAAAATAGATGGCAAGCGCCAAGTGACTTTAATGCAAGCTGAGCATATTGTCGTATTAGAAAAATTATTAAATAAGCCAATTGACGCAGCATTATTACGGCGCAATTTGGTGGTGAGCGGTATTAATATATTGGCAGCCAAAAGTTTGTTTAAAGACCAAATAATGCACTTAACAATCGGCAAAATTGTGCTAGAAATTACTGGCCCGTGCGAGCCATGCAGCAAAATGGAAGCGGTATTGGGCAAGGGTGCTTACAACGCCATGCGCGGCCATGGCGGCGTAACTGCAAAAGTGGTGGTAGGCGGCGAGCTTAAAGTGGGCGATTTGGTGAGCTGTCAAGTAAATCAATTACAGCAACTGCCCGTTATAAGAAGTTTATTTTAATGAATTTTTAAAAATTTTTTTGGTATTGTTGCAACTCTTGTAATTAAAATTAGGTACACGCTTAAATTCTGCGTTTCAACATTTCTTCAGCGTAAATATTGCGATGTTTTAAACAATCTGCACTGTTTTTATCTGCACATTTAGCGCGCAATTTGCAATCGCAGCTATTTGCGACTAGTTCCTCTAACATGGCCAGCGTATTATTGCGCTGCGTTTTTGAACCCAAAATATCGGTCATTTTAAACTTTCTAATTTAATTTTTTAATAAACACAATCACATGTTGCCACGGCAAGCTATTAATAGTTTTTTGCCACTGCAAAGGTAGCGCAGTTAGCTCTTTAATCACCTGTGCCTCGGTCATTTTATGCGTTTGCTTAATCGGTACGCTATCGTCCTCAGCCCGGTATTCTACCAGCACCAGCCTACCATTTGGCTTAAGTGCGGTCAGAATACTTTGAACAACTTCTCGCGGGTATTCTAGCTCGTGATACACATCCACCATAATGGCTAAATCAACGCTATTGGCGGGCAGTTTTACGTTATTGACAGCACTCAATATGGGCTTGATTGTTGGGTGATTTTTAGATAGATTTTTAAGCTTGCCTATCATTTCAGGTTGCACATCAACCGCATAAACTGTGCCCTTCGCGCCAATTGCGTCCGCCATGCGGCGCGATAAATAACCAGTGCCCGCACCCACATCGGCAATCGTCAAGCCGCTTTGCAGATTAAGCGATTTCACCAAAATATCGGTGCGCTCCTCTTTCTCGCGCGCTTCACGCTCTAACCAAGCCGCCCCTTGATAACCCATTACATGCGCAATTTCGCGCCCCATATAGACTTTGCCCGTGCCCTCTGCTGTTGGCGCAAATTGCTGGTATATGGTTTTATCTTCTGCAAAGGTGGCGTTAATGTTGCACAAAACAGACATTAAAATGGCAAGAAAATAGAATTTAGGTTTAAACATAATTTGATATTGTAAACAAGGTGAAGTGTTTTTATGAACACTGGTTTAATAAAAAATTCCGTTCAATCACCTTACTGCTCTGCGCCTTCGGATTCAGCGATACGTAGAAATAAAATCCAGCGCCCTATCCCCAACCCTCTCGCCTGCGGGGAGAGGTGGAAACAACGGCCGCATCCGCATGCTTTGCTTTTGACGTTAAATCCACTTGCGAGCCTTTTGACGTTAAATCCACTTGCGAGCAAGGTACTTACTCACATAGCGGGTTTTGACCTTGACCTTAAATCCCCTGCTGCCGCGCCGAGCATCGCAGACGAAGCGGGAGTTTTCGGCGAGGACTGTCAGAGCGCTGAAAGCGCGAGTTCCGCAGCCGCCTGCTTTGGCGAGAAGCGCAGGGAAGCCGAAGGCCGCGGTGGGGGGTGTCGTTTTCTTTGGTTACTTTCTTTTTGGACAAGCAAAAGAAAGTGACTCGCCTAGTGGCGAAAAATAAGCTTACTTACGGAGCTAAGCTGATTTCCTTGCAATATTACATATCACTAGCGTCACTATAAAAATATTAATTATATTGTTAGTAAATGACATCATCAGAAAATTGAATGCCCAATAATTAGTCCTTGTCGAGAATCCATATAAAGATAAAAACGCTGTAATTAACAAGGATATTATTGTTAAAAAATATATAACAAAGAATATATCTAGATACCCATTTCTTCTATAAGCTTCATAATTTGGAGCTTTTGTGAAAACGAATAAAATCGTAATAATAGTGGCGACAAATCCAAGCATCGTATATGCAAAACTAGAAGACATAGTTGCAATTTCAAGTTTCTTGTTATGCAAAATTAGCGGCTCTAAAATGCCATAACTAACCAATTTCTTGTATATTAGAAAAAGAATCGGCCCAGGCAGCAGCATCAGCAAACTTAATAAGCCCATCAATATTTTTTTCTGTGTAGGCTTCATTTTCAATGTATTCCTTTAACTTTTCTTTCAAAACTGTATTGTTTTCTGTTTTTTCTCTCATTGTTATTGCAATCACATTTTCGTCTTTAGTATCAATAATATCTGAAATAATGCCACGGCCTGCCAAATAGATATCAATCAGAGCTCCATGTAAATCCTCTTTTGCTTTAAACAACATCTTATCTAACTCATTATCATCAGTAGCTTTGAGTACTTTCTTAGCTGCAAGACTAATATCCTTGCCTTTTTTTGGTTTTAATACAAGCTCAAAACTGTCTACATTGGCAAACTCATTTGCAGTACCTTGAAAAACATTCACTATATGCTCATATAGTGAATTATCTTTCCCTACCTCAATTGTTGATCTACCAATAAATGGTAGTTTTAGCACTTCTTCACGTGTTGTCATGTCTAGTAAGGGACTAATTTTAAACTGAT
The DNA here is from genome assembly GCA_043735225.1 of Methylotenera sp. Taxonomy (GTDB): domain Bacteria; phylum Pseudomonadota; class Gammaproteobacteria; order Burkholderiales; family Methylophilaceae; genus Methylotenera_A. The sequence continues at coordinate 3,017 of JAYTEL010000233.1, forward strand.
ACTGATCTAGATGAATTTTACCTAATATACTATTCACAAAATCTACGAAAGCATTTGCACGCGGAGCTAATAATGTCGTAGCAAATCCTAAGTAATTTTTTTCAACTAATACGTACGAAGCAAAACCTATCATTTCACCTTTTTGCAGCATATCTGTTATTTCGGTTACAGATATGCTTTGAGAATTTACTTTTTTTATTATCTCTTGGCTTTTAGTTTGTAAAAAAAGATACAAATTGCCTTGTAAATTCAAGAAAAAAAGCTGCTCACCATTATGTGAAAACTGATTTTTTAGTTTACTATTTTTATAAGCACAAAATTGACGAAATACAACTTCTATATTTGCAAGTATTTTTTCTCCAGTTTTAATTTTTTCAAAATGATATCCATAATAGTTAAGCTTCATACCCATCCTTATTTTTAGTATTAAATTATAAACTTACCCTAATTCCACTTCCACCAAATTATCACTAAAACTCGCCGAATTCCCCATATCCCCAAACTCCGCCAAACTAATACAATTAACCGTGCCGTCGTTGAGTTGCCGCCAATAGCCCAGCGACGCCACCACAATGCCTGCATTCACATCATCGGTGATTTTGGCTACGCCAACGAAAGCGCCGCGATCATTAAACACTTTAACCTTTGCGCCCTCGATTACGCCGCGTTTAGTGGCATCCGCCGCATTAATCAATACAAATTGTTCACCTTGTATTTTAATTTTTTCATTTACATTACCGTAGCAGCTGTTTAAAAACGCATGACTTTTAGGTGAAATAATACTAAGCGGGTATTTTTTCGCTAATTCTGGATTAGTGGCCGCCGATTCGCGGCTGGCTAAATAATCGGGTAGTGGGTCTAAATCTTGCCCTGGCTGAAAGCCATCGTACATTTGGCGGAAAGGTCCGGCCACGAAGTTTTTAGCGCCTTCAATTAAAAACATCACTTTGCCTGTGGGTGTGGGAAAGTTGCCATTTTTGTGCGGTGCGCGGTCATCTTTAGTGCCTACTTTAAGCCGCGCGTAGCCGTGCTGGCGCATATAAGCCATATCAATGCCATCGCAAACAGGCGCAGCCCAATTAATGTATTTTTCTAAAAGCTCAGCGTCCGTCATGCTAAATTGTGGTTCGGTAAAGCCTAAGCGTTTAGCCAGCGCACGGAAAATATCATTATTCGGTTTTGCCTCGCCAGGCGGCTCAATACATTTGGCGTTATAGGTTAAGTAAAAATGCCCCCACGACACAATAATATCTTCTTGCTCCGCGCCCATGGCGGCTGGCAGGATGATGTCGGCGTAGGCGGCGGTGTCCGAAATAAAGTGATCGGCAACGATGGTAAATAAATCTTCGCGCATCAAACCTTTAATAATTTTGTCGGTTTCGGGCGATTGGGTGACTGGGTTGGTGTTCCACACCATCAGCGATTTAATTGGCGTTTCAAGCTTGGTTTCACCGATTAACGCGCGACCCAATTGCAGAATATTCACCACAGGCGTGCCTTCTGGAATTAAATCAGGGCGGCACATCGCCATAAAATCGTACGGATGCTCCCAAATGGGCATTTGCAGCACACCGCCGCCCACATGCCGCCAAGCGCCGATTAATGCTGGCAAGCACGAAACTGCGCGAATGGCTTGGCTGCCGCCATAATTGCGCTCTAGCGCAATGCCCATGCGGATAGCCGCAGGCGGCGTGGTGGCGTATTCGCGTGCCAATTGGCGTATATCTGCTGCTGATATGCCAGTAATTTCCTCTGCCCATTCTGGCGTGCGGGTTTTGGCACGGGCTTTTAATTCGGCGTAACCATGCGTGTAATTATCGACATAATCTTGGTCAACCAAGCCTTCTTCAATTATCACATGCATCATCGCCATGGCCAGTGCGCCATCGGTGCCAGGTTTGGGCGCCAAGTGCCAATCGGCCTCTTTGGCGGTTTTGCTGGCGTAGCTGTCAATGACGACTACTTTTGCGCCTTTCTTTTG
>JAYTEL010000234.1:0-17354 GCA_043735225.1 Methylotenera sp.
GCGCATTCTGCAAACCCAGTATTGGCCTGCCTTGGCAGCCAATATGCGGGCTGGAGCTTAGCGCACGAAAAGTTTTTTTCACTAGGCTCAGGCCCTGCCAGATCAATCGCGCAGCGTGAAGAATTGTTTACAGAATTGGCCTATAAAGATAGCGCCGAAAAAACCGTTTTAATTTTAGAAACCGATAAAATTCCGCCAGTGGAAATCATCGAAAAAGTTGCGCGCGACACCAAAATAAGCGCCGAAAACCTTACCTTTATTTTAACGCCAACAACTAGCTTGGCAGGCGCAGCGCAAGTGGTGGCGCGGTGTTTAGAAGTGGCGCTACATAAAATGCACACTTTACATTTTCCACTAAATTATATTGTTGAAGGCCTTGGCAGCGCGCCGATGCCGCCAGTTTCCAGCAATTTTTTAACGGCAATGGGGCGCAGCAACGACGCCATTTTGTTTGGCGGGTTTGTACAGTTAACCGTTAATTGCAGCGACGAGGAAGCTGAACAATTAGCCCGCGCCCTGCCAAGCAATACCTCAAGCGATTACGGCCGGCCATTTGCTGAGATTTTTAAGGCGGTCAATATGGATTTTTACCAAATTGATCCGCTTTTATTTTCGCCAGCCATGGTGAATATTAATAACGTGGCAACTGGCAATCATTTTGTGGCGGGCATGATTAATGAAGATTTATTAAATGTTTCATTTGCAGGTTAAAAAAGCACGTGCGCCGCTCTGCCACGCTGCCCTGCACCTTCTGGTAGAACAGCTAAGCATCTGACTAGGCTGACTAACAATATCAACCTAATCATTGCTAATCCTGTTAGCGGGCGAGAGTTATTAATCATGCAGCGGTTTAGCTCCCTCGCCCGTTTGCGGGAGAGGTTTGATGAGAGGGGTTATGTTTGAATATTTAAAAATTCTAGCAAATTTGTTATACCAGCGCAGGCTGGTATTTAGTTAAGTTGCTATTTTTGCTGAGTAAGTAAGGCCATAAAAGCGACAATTTTGGTTTAAGGTGTTGTTGCGGCAATTGTTAAATTGATGTTTGGCTGCATTCCAGCCTGCGCAGGAATGACAAATTTGGAGAGTGCCTGTAGTGACAAGTCACAAAGTGATTATTTTCACCGATGAACCACAAAATCAAGGCGGTTGGCACGGCGCACAATTGGCTACTGCCATGGGTTTACGCGGCTATGCGGCAGTTTTTATTTCGCTACAAGATTGCGTGATTAATTGTTCTATCGCCAAACCAAGCATCAACATCCAACATTTTAGCGAATTGCCAAAAGCCGTTTTCGTGCGCGGCATTGCGGGCGGCAGTTTGCAGCAAATTACGCAGCGCTTAAACATTTTGCACGCACTTAAAATGCTGGGCGTAATCGTTTATAACGACGGCAAAGCGATTGAGCGCACGGTAGATAAAGCCATGACCAGCTTTTTGCTACATCATGCAGGCATTGCAACGCCAAAAACTTGGGTGTGCGAATCGCGTCAGCAAGCGCATGCCATAATTGCGAAAAATATTGAATTAGATCAACAGCTTGTTATTAAGCCCATGTTTGGATCGCAAGGCCGCGGTGTGCGCCTAATTACAAAAATGCCCGATGAAACACTCAAAAAAACGCAACAAAAAATGCCGTTGCCGATGGATGCGCACGTTGACGGCGTTTTTTATCTGCAACAATTTATAAAATCCCCGAGTGATTACCGCGTATTTATCATTAACAATCATGTGGTTGCCACCATGAAACGCAGCGGTGAAACATGGCTACACAACGCTGCGTTAGGTGCAAAATGCGAGCAAAATAACCAGCAAGATGTTGCAGCAATTGCTTGCCAAGCCGCGCTGGTGCTTGATATTGCTTATTGCGGTGTAGATGTGATTCGTGATGAAAATGGCAACCTTTTTGTATTAGAAGTTAACAGCATTCCCGCTTGGCGCAGCCTGCAAAGCGTAACTCACGTTAACATCGCACAATTATTAGTTGACGATTTTTTAAGTTTTTTATGAGTAACGCCGAGTTAGCCAATGTTTTTAAAACCGCCTGCATGGCCGAGCTTGAATCATTAAAGCCTGGCAATGTGCATGTTTTTGCGGATGGTCACGGTATGACCGTACTTGATTTTATGTTAAGCGCACAGGCGGCCGCTGAGGTGATTGCACTTCCCGATTTAAGCATAGGGATGCGTATTTTAAAATGTGTACAGGCTACGCAAAACGCCGTTAAAACCAATACTAATTTAGGGATTATTTTGTTGTGCGCACCTTTAATTCATGCGGCGATTATCATTAATTTGCCGCCCAATAAGCTTACTTTTAGTCAAGCTTTAGAGTTTGTATTAGCCAACACCACAATCGCGGATGCAGAAAATACTTTTGCAGCAATTCGCCTTGCAAATCCCGCAGGTTTGGGCGTAGCTCTGCAGCATGATGTAAATCAAACAGCAACTTGCACGCTATTGGCGGCAATGCAAAGCGCGGTCAACCCCAATATGGCAAACGACATGATTGCGCAGCAATATTCCAATAATTATGCACAAATTATCCAAGGCGTAATACTGTATCAACAAGCTTTAGCGCGCTGGCAGCGCCCTGCATGGGCTTTGACGGCGGTGCATTTGCATTTTATGGCGCATTATTGTGATAGCCATATTGTAAGAAAATACGGTGAAACGATTGCCAAGCTGGTGCAAAATGAGGCACTTGAGCATGAAAGTGCATTTTTAAAAGCGTATAACCCTAACAATTATCTAACGCCTTTATTAAAATTTGATGCGGCATTAAAAAAACGCGGCTTAAACCCTGGCACTAGTGCCGATTTAACTGTCGCTACTCGCTTAATGGCCGATTTAATGGCAAGCTAGTCATCAGTTAGCTGTTGAATCTCATGCATATTTTAAAATTGGTTTAAAAAATGCCATAATGCGTTGAGAAATCTTTGATGAAATTTTTAAAATATTGTGATTAATCAAATTAGTAGGAAAAGCATGACATGAACATTGCATTTTTAGAAGATGACATCACTTTTGCGCAAGATGTAATAGTGGCTTTAAGCAGTGCAGGGCATAGCGTGCGCCACTTTTTATCGGGCAGAGAATGTTTAAAAGTAGTGTCGAGCGAGCGAATTGACTTATGTGTGTTTGACTGGGAAGTGCCCGATATGAGCGGCTTTGAAGTGCTAGCCAGCCTAAGATTAAAAGGGAATGTACCGCCCGTGATTTTTTTAACGGGACGAGACGGCGAAGAAGACATTGTTAAAGTAATGGATGCAGGTGCTGACGATTATATTGTGAAGCCGCCCAATTTAAACGTGTTAGTTGCGCGGGTTAACGCGCATTTACGCCGTAGCCAAGGTAATTTGCACCAACAACAAGTTGTTAACTATGGCAATTTAACCGTTGATTTTAGCAAAAGAAAATTTGCGCTGGCGGGCTTAAGCGTAAAACTAACCGAAAAAGAAACCGAGTTAGCGCTGTATTTATTTAGCCAAGTGGGCGTTTTGCTGTCGCGCGCGCACTTAACTAAAGTGGTGTGGGGTACATCGCCCGATATTGATACGCGCACAATTGATGTGCACATTAGCCATTTACGCAGCAAGCTAAATTTATTGCCGCAGCACGGCTGGCGATTGGTGTCGGTTTATCACCAAGGCTATCGTTTAGAAAGTTTAGGCTAAATTTATGTTAACTGCTGCAAGTACGTTAGAAAAAGACAGAAAAAGACACAGAAAAACAGCCACAAAAACCGCCTATATTGGTTTGTTTTTTGTTTATTTAATAGGCGTCAGTCAGTCGTTATTTGCAGATGAATATTCGCCAGAATGGCGCTACAGCGCGCGGCCTGGCGACAATCTGATTCAGTTTGCCAGCCGCTATTTGCTTAATCCTAATGATTGGCGCGCGCTGCAAAAGCTGAACGCGATTAAAAACCCAAACAAATTACAAATAGGTCAAGTGATTCGCGTGCCATTAGTGCTGGTAAAACAAGCAGCTGCACCCGCTGAGGTGGTTTTGGTGTCGGGCCAAGCGGGTATATTGAATGCCGATAAGGTTATGCAAAACGTTACGGTTGGCCAACAATTACAAGCGGGCACTACTCTTATAACTGCGCAAAATAGCCGGCTAGATGTGCGTTTTGCCGATGGCTCGGTTGTGACGATTCAATCCAACTCAACCATGAAGCTAGACACCTTAAGTATGTATAGCGGCGGCGGCATGGTGGATACTAAATTGCGCTTGCAGCAAGGTAAGGTTGAAGTGGCGGCTAACCCTAAACATGTGCCAGGTAATCAATTGCAGATTATGACGCCATCTGCCGTGGCGGCGGTGCGTGGCACGCATTTTAGAGTGTCAACTGATGCACAGTCGATTAAGCAAGAAACGTTAGACGGCAACGTGGCGTTAAGCGCGGCGGGTGAAGAAGTGGCGGTGATAAAAGGTTTTGGCAGTTTGTCTGAAGGTGGTGCGCCGCCGCTGCCGCCCATTTTGCTGTTGGCCGCGCCAAATACAAACGCCTTACCAAGCAAGTTAGATGCGCTGCCGCTAACATTTATCATGCCTGCGCAAGCGGGCGCGGTTGCTTGGGTTGGGCAAATTTCTGTCGATGCGCAATTTAATACTGTAATGGCCGAAAATGTGAGTCAAAGTGCTGCGCTAAGTTTTGCTGATGTGCCAGATGGCAAATACTATTTAAAAGTACGCGCTAAAGATAAAAAAGGCCTAGAAGGTTACGATGCCGTGCATACTTTTAACTTAAATGCGCGGCCATTTGCGCCCAGTATTGTTAAGCCCAATGAGGCAGAAATCTTGCGCGAAGCCAATCCACAGCTGGCTTGGAACGCAGCTCCGCAAGCCAAAAGTTACCGATTAGAAATTGCACAAGATGCAAAATTTAATAACATTGTTGACAGTCTTGAGGTTGTTACCAATGACTATAAGCTTGAAAAAAGTTTGCAACCTGGCACGTATTTTTGGCGAATAGCTAGTGTAAATGTCGATGACAAAGGCCCATACGGAAATGTAAATCACTTTAGTTATAAGCCTTTGCCAAGTGCCCCAGATATAAGCCAGCTTAAAATAAACGTGCTGCAAAACCGCGTATTTGTAACGACGGTAAACCCACCAGAAGGACTTGTTTATCAAGCGATTTTGCATAATGAGCAAAATCACCAATTAAGTGTGTGGAGTGGCAGTAACTTAGGCGCACAGTTTGATTTTTTATTAAAAGAATATGGCAAACAAAAATTGGTGCTGAGCCATTTAGAGGCTGACGGCACCAAAGGGCCTGAAGCAATTGTTGAGTTTGATGCGCCCGCACCATAAACCTGCCCCGTAATTAAGATAGATACAAAATAAATCAATAGGCTAGACTTTAAAAATTGTTTAAAAAACTGAGCCATAACGATTTAATTTCAAGCGCAGTTATTTTGCTTTTGCTTACCGTGCTTGTACACCATTCAGGCTTATTATCCCGTGTTGATAATCTTATTTTTGATATTGGTCAAAAGTTACAGCAATCGCCCGCGCCAGATGATGTGATTATTGTGGCGATTGACGAAAATAGCCTATCACAACTTGGTCGTTGGCCTTGGCCGCGCACTGCCCACGCCAAACTCATCAATCGTTTACAGCAAGAACATGCCGCAGCCATTGGGCTAGATATTGTGTTTGCTGAAGCTGACGCAGCCGATGCGGATCAAGCCTTGGCGGCCGCCATTACGCAAGCCAACAATGTCGTTTTACCTGTGTTGTTAGAATCCACGCGGGTTAACGGGCAGATTATAGAAACGCTACCTTTGCCAAGCTTAGCCAGCGCCGCTGCTGATTTAGGCCGCGTGCATGCGGCGTTAGATGAAGATGGTATTGCGCGCAGTATTTATTTATATGAAGGCGTTGGGGCGCCTAGTTGGCAACACTTTTCGCAAGCGGTGTTAAATGTGGCCAATCATCAAGCGTCACAAAACCGATTTCAGCTTAATTCAAATGCACATCTTGAAGCAAATAATCCATTTTCTTTAATACGCGAGCAACAACGCATCGTTAATTTTTTAGGCCCGCCTGGTCATTTTTTAAGCATTTCTTATGCGCAAGTATTAAATGGTGAGTTTAATAAGGGCATGTTTAATAACAAAATTGTGTTGGTTGGCGCTACCGCATCAGGCATGAATGATTTGCTTTCTACACCCGTTTCGGGCTTACGCCAGCCAATGTCGGGGGTCGAGTTTCATGCAAATGTGTTGCAATCTATGCGCGCCCACTCGCTTATTACACATGTTAAGCCTGCAATTAGTTTGCTGATATTGTTAATAGCCGTATTATTGCCGTTATTGTGGCTGCCGAAACTATCGCCGCTTAAAGGCCTGCTGTGTACTTTGTTATATTTATTGCTGATTGGCCTAGTTGCGGCCATCCTACCCAAGTTGCTGGGCTTATGGCTGGCGCCGTCAGCTGCGCTGTTGTCTATTTTAATTGCATACCCCGTGTGGAGCTGGCGCAAGCTAGACGCGGCGCAAAAATATTTAGATTTTGAGCTTAATTATTTGCAACATAGCTTAGTTAACGCGCCAAACGTTACTAATTTGCCGCACCGTCAATATGATAATTTTGACGCCCGCATTGAGCAAGTGCGTGCGGCGAGCCAGCAATTACGTTATTTACAAGATGATAAAAAAGACATGCTGGCGTTTATCTCGCACGATATTCGCGCGCCACTGGCAAGGGCGATGATGTTGTTGGACGGCGATAACGCCATGCAACAAAAACTGTTGGCACCATTAACCCAGGCGCATGATTTAGCTGAGGATTTTTTGCACACCTCGCGCGCAGAGTTGTTGGATGCGGCTAGTTTTAAAGAAATTGATTTTGCAAATCTTGCGCATCAAGCAACCGATGAAGCATTTGAATCGGCCAATAAAAAAAATATTACCCTAGAAAGAGTGATTACTGACGAGCCCATTTGGGTGCAAGGCAACTTTGGATTACTGCAGCGCGCCATATTAAATATCCTATTAAACGCGATAAAGTTTTCGCCCAAAAATGCCATTGTACACATTCAACTTGTTAGCAATCGTCAGCAAGCCGTATTAAGTATCACCAATCAAGGTGCAGGCATTGCGCGGGATGAGCAAGCTAAATTATTTAAACGTTTTAGCCGCACCGATAGTGGCAAGCAAGTAGAAGGGTCTGGGCTGGGATTATATTTTGTGCACACGGTTGCCGAAAAACATCACGGCGCAATTGATGTAGAAAGCGATTTAGACAAACCAACCACTTTTAATTTAAGCTTGCCAGTATCGGGCGAATGCATGCATTTAATCAGCGCTAAACTGATAATTTAATGAAATTAATCAACACAACTAACAAATACATGCATTTACGGCTAGTCATTTCAGCTGGTACGCTTTAACACCAAATTTTTTAGTAATTGCGCTAATCATTCTCAAATTAAATTGCGCTATAATAGGCGGCTTAAATTTATAAACATTAACAAAACCCAAATCAATTAGGAGGATGCCATGGCAAATTTATTAGACCAACTTAAAAGCATGACTACAATCGTGGCCGATACAGGCGATGTAGAAGCGATTAAATCTGTAAAACCAGTTGATGCGACGACCAATCCATCGCTCGTATTAAAAGCCAGCACATTGCCACAATATGCGCCGTTAATTGAAACGGCAATTGCCTATGCCAAAGCACAAGGCGGCAGTAAAGAGGCACAAATTGATAACGCGGCTGATAAATTAGCGGTGTTAATTGGTGCAGAGATTACTAAAGTAGTGCCAGGGCGCATTTCAACTGAGGTTGACGCGCGTTTATCTTTTAATTTGGATGCAATGGTGGCCAAAGGCCGCAAATTGATTCAACTTTACGCAGATTCTGGCATTAGCAAAGACCGTGTGTTGATTAAATTAGCCTCCACGTGGGAAGGCATTAAAGCCGGCGAAATATTAGAAAAAGAAGGCATTCAATGTAACTTAACGCTGCTTTTTGGGTTTGGCCAAGCGCGCGCTTGTGCTGAAGCTGGCGTATTTTTAATCTCACCTTTTGTAGGACGTATTTTAGACTGGTATAAAGCCAAAACTGGCGAAACGTACACACAAGAAACTGACCCAGGTGTGGTTTCTGTGCGGGCAATTTATGCGTATTACAAAGCCAATGGTTACAAAACAGTGGTCATGGGCGCAAGCTTTCGTAATGTGGGCGAGCTTATTGCACTTGCAGGATGCGATCGTTTAACGGTATCGCCAAACTTATTGCAAGATTTAGCCGCAACAGAAGGCACGTTGACGCGCGTATTAACAGATGGCGGCAAATCAGCCACGCCACCAGCAAAAATGACTGAAGCAGAGTTTCGTTTTGAGCTTAACCAAGATGCGATGGCAATTGAAAAATTGTCTGAAGGCATACGCGGTTTTGTGGCGGATCAAATTAAGTTAGAAGTGGCGTTAGCAACGAAATTATAATGTTAATAGCGTCAGTTGGCTTTATGTAACATGGGCGCCAGCTGTCACTTTAGTTGCCACTTGAATTGCCTCTTTAATGTCACATAGTTGTAATAAATGTGCATTAATATTAATAACTACATTGACAACATAGAGCTGTGCATCTAATATTCTGTGTCCAGCTTTAGATGCATTAAACATGCTGAAATGCGTTGTTAAAATAATTTTAACAAAATGTTTAGTGACAGAATTTTAGTTGTAAATAGTAGTAAATTTTCATAATAAAATCTTAAAGTTACGCTTGTAACGCAAGTCAGTACTTTTAATTAGTTTATTATTTATAATAATTTTTAATCGGAGATACACCATGGCTCAAACCCAAATGGCATTAGATTCACTAGACTTTGACGGAACGATTGCTTTAGCTACTGCAGTTGCACCACACGTAGACATCTTAGAAATCGGTACTCCATGTATCAAACACAATGGCATTAAAATGCTTGAAGCACTACGCGCTAAATTTCCAAACAACAAAATCTTAGTTGATTTGAAAACAATGGACGCTGGCTTTTACGAAGCTGAGCCATTTTACAAAGCTGGTGCAGATATTTGTACAGTATTGGGTTGTGCTGACATTGGTACTATTAAAGGTATTATTGATGTTGCAAACAAATACGGCAAAAAAGCGCAAGTTGATTTGATTAACGTTGCGGATAAAAAAGCACGCACTCAAGAAGTTGCTAAATTAGGCGCGCACATCATTGGCGTGCACACTGGTTTAGATCAACAAGCTGCTGGACAAACACCATTTGCTGACTTAGAAATGGTTGCTGGTTTAAACTTAGGTTTAGAGATCTCAGTTGCTGGCGGCGTTAAAGCGGCAACAGCTGCACAAGTACGTGACGCTGGCGCAACCATTATTGTTGCTGGCGCTGCTATTTACGGCGCTGCTGATCCTGCTGCTTCTGCTGCAGAAATCACAAAAATCGCTCACGGTTAATACAATCTTAAATCAATAAGTAATTATTGATAAGCGAAAATAAAATCCCGACTCAGCAATGTGTCGGGATTTTTTTATTACAGGAATTGTATTTATAGATTAGTCATTTTAGCGTTTAAATTAAATGTTAAAATCACATGTTAAATTTAGACAAATTAAAAATTAAAGGAAAATAATATGGATTCTCAACAACTTATTTTAAGTCGTATCACGACAATTTTATCTGAAACAGACAAAAGCAATGCCGCAAAATTGATGCAATTGATTGATGGCGCTGGCCGCATTTTTATTGGCGGGGCAGGTCGCTCGTTATTAGCATCACGCTTTTTTGCCATGCGATTGGTACACAGCGGTTATCAAGTTAGCATGATTGGTGAAATAGTTACGCCTGCTATTAAAGCAGGTGATTTGTTGATTCTTGTTTCTGGCAGTGGCGGCACAGAAACATTGCTGCCGTTTGTAAAAAAAGCCAAATCAGTTGGCGCAAAACTAGCTGTTGTTTCGATGAAAAAATCATCTGCCATGGCCGATGTTGCTGATTTAACCATTCAAATTGGTAATGATGCGAGCTTTCCGCTAACGCAAGGCATGCCTATGGGTGCGCAATTCGAGCTTTCAACCTTAGTCTATTTGGAGGCGATTATTGCTGACAATATAAACGCCAAAGGCTTAACCGAAGAAGGCATGCGCGCGATTCATGCAAACCTAGAGTAATGTTAAGTTATTAATAATAATACAAATTTATACGATAATTTAATAAAGTATTAGATAACTAAACAAAGGGATGCAGAATAAGCGGTATTCTGCATCCCAATTGTAATTTTTATTGTTTGTTGTTTTTTTCCACAAACTTGTTGGCTTTTGCAACGTCTCTTCAGGATTCTTTAAGAGTTCTTCTTTGGCAGTTTGATTGAAAAAGCAGTAGGTTTCTCCTTTAAAAACTTGGTTAAGCGCGCAGTTTGTTTTTAAATAAAGCGCCTTCAGAAAAAGCAACCGCGCAGTTGCCGCCAAACTCTGCTTTTAAGTGATCTGCCGCAAAGGTGATGCTGGCATAAGCCAATATCAAACAGGCAAAACCTATTTTTTCATCCTAATTTCCTCGAATTGATTCAGTTTAAATGACAATTTATTAGTCATTTAACAATCACCATGCTCACAAAATTAAACCAAAAAATTAAACCAAAAAATTAAGCTAATTTCGTTAAGCTAGGGTTGATAGACTTTTTTTTTAAAATGAATTTTGGCATAAATCTTGTAAATCGTTGGTATTAATGCTGCCGTCATGCAAAGCAGTTGCCAGCAATGCGCCTGTCACCCGCATAGATGCTAGCGCCGCTAAATCATCCATATTACGTACGCCGCCCGCCGCGTAAATGCGCGATGGTGTTTTGCGCGCAGTATTTAAGTCAACCATTTCATTCAGCCGTTGCATATCTGGCCCTTCTGCGCTGCCAACCGCGTTTAACGCCATGCAAATGGTATCGTCAGGCCAAAAGCGCGCACTGGTGTGCAGCTCGGTAATGCCCATTGCGCTGGTTGCGCTATAGTCTAACGACAATACATGTGCACTTTGGCAGGCATAACTAATAGCGCGATAATCTTGCAGGTTTTCTATATTTTCGCTGCCCACTACAGGCCTTATTGCGCCGCCGATATGCAATGCGCGCGCGTTCATTTGCCCAATGCCACAATCCAGCCAAATAGTCAGCGCAGGGTGCGCTTGGCAAATGGCTTCAATAGCAGTGTCGTTATTGCCCGCGCCGCAAATAGCGTTTAAATCAGCAATATACAGCGTTTGAAATGGGTATAATTCAAGCAGCGCTGCCACAATATCCAAGGGCGCGAACGAGTCCGTTAACTGCGATTGGATTGCCTGATAATGTTGCCGCTGGCCACGTTTGGCATGTACTACGCGGCAGTCACCATTTGGGTCATTTAATGGGTTATTTAACAAATCAATTACTGGGATTATTTGCATAGTTATGTTTGAGAATGATTAAGCTGAATAAAATATTTGTGTGTGAGTTTATCACTGGCGGCGGCTTATGTGCAGAAGCGTTGCCAGCGGCGTTGGCGCGTGAGGGCGCGTTAATGCGCGATGCATTATTGCGCGATTTAAGTGCGCTGCCATACCAAGTGTACACCACGGTAGACGCGCGATTGACAATGCCAGCGCAGTGTTTTTGTGTAAAAGTGCATCCAAATGATGATATTTGGCAGATTTGGCAAACGCAAATGTCAGAAGCTGATGCAGTTTTTTTAATTGCACCAGAAACAGATGGTTTGCTGCATTATTTAACGCAGCTTGCCACGCTGCAACCGCAAGGGTTGTCCGCGCAGCAATGTCCAGATGGAGCTAGTTATTCGCACCCTAAAGGTCCGCTGGTATTGGGTTGTGGGCTAGAATCTATTTTAACCACAAGTGACAAAATGGCGACTTATGTGGCGTTGAAACTTGCAAATATTGCCACCATTAATACGTTTACAGCGGACTATTGGATAGAACACGAAGCGCATAAAGAGCCAATGACTTGGTTAACTAAACCCAATGATGGCGCGGGCTGCGAGGCAACAATGTGCTTTAGTGATGCTGAAAATTTAATCGATTGGCTGACAGAATATAAAAAGCTTAATACGCACATTGTTCAGCCGTTTCAAACGGGCACCATAGCGAGTATTTCTTGCGTGATGCATCAAGGCCGCGCGCAGCTGCTTAGTTGCAATAAACAATTGATTGAGGTTAAAAAACATACAGTTAGCTTTATAGGTGTGCTTGTAAATGGCATGCGTGAGCATTGGCAAGCCTTTGAACAAATTGCCAATCAAATTGCCAAAACGTTTCCCAGTTTGGCAGGTTATGTTGGAATTGACGTGATTGTGCAGCAGAATAAAATGCACTTGAATCAAAAATTAACCAATCAAAAATTAACCAATCAAATTGTAGTCGTAGAAATTAATCCGCGCTTAAGCACAAGTTATGCAGGTTTGCACGAATCAATTGGCGTTAATCCAGCCGAGTTGATTATTAACACGTTGACGCAGGCTAATTACCAATGGCCAACGTTGCAGCAAAACCAAGTTGTCATTCGTGTTTAATGCGAGCCAATCAATATCGACCGTTCGTAAACCCATTATTGGCTGGGACATTGGCGGCGCGCACTTAAAAGCAGTTTTACTGGACGTTACAGGCGATATACTTAGCATTCAACAATTACCTTGCCCGCTTTGGCGCGGCCTGCACGAGCTTTATTCTGCCATACAAGACATGCTTAACATTTTTGATATTAAGCCTAACAGTGCATCACATGCCATTACCATGACTGGCGAGTTGGTTGATTGTTTTGAAAGTCGCCATCATGGTGTTTGCGCTATCGCGCAATTGGCATCTTGCTTTATGGGCGAAAGCGTGCGTTTTTACGTGGCCAATAATGGTGCAAAAATCAAATCTTGTTCCGACTTTGTGGCGCATAAAGACGTCAATGAATTTGCTTTTTACATTGCCTCGGCTAATTGGCATGCCAGCGCCAGCGCGCTTGCAATGCACGTGCCCGACGCCTTGTTGATTGACATTGGCAGTACCACCACTGATATTATTGCGCTTGAAAATGGCGTGGTTGCGCAAGCTGCGTTTAGTGATGCCGCGCGGCTACAAAAGGACACTTTAGTGTATTCAGGTGTGGTGCGTACGCCCGTAATGGCGCTAACGCAAAAGTTAACGTTTAAAGGGCATAAGGTAAACGTGATGGCCGAACACTTTGCCACTATGGCCGATGTGTATCGATTAACGGGCGAGCTTGACGCAGCTTGCGATATGGCAGAAACGGCTGACGGCAAAGGCAAAACGCAGCTTGAATCAGCGCGACGTTTAGCACGTATGATTGGTCATGATGTTGATGAATCTTTAGAAAATTGGAAATCACTGGCGCAAGCTTGCCGCAGCTTGCAAATAATTCAAATTAAGTGCGCAATTTTAAAATATTTAAAACCGCTTGCACCGATTATTGGCGCGGGTGCTGGGGCATTTTTAGTGCGCGCCATCGCAGCCGAGTTGCATCATCCTTACCTTGCTTTAGCCGATGTATTGCCCAAATTTGATGAAAAAAATGCGGCACATGTTTCTGTCGCGCAATTGGAAGTCTGTCTGCCAGCCTATGCGGTGGCATTTTTGGCACATAACAAACAAGCATTTACACAATGAATACACACAACATTGACCTGCCATTTCACATGCACGAATTAGCCTATCATCATGATAGTGCGCAATTGTTTGAACGCATAAAAGATGAGCCGTGGGCAATGCTGCTTGATAGCGGGCAAATGCTTAACCCTACTACAAGTAAAGCTGGCAGCCAATATGGGCGCTATGATATTTTAGTTGCTGAGCCATTTATCAGCTTGGTGACGCATGGTAGAACTACAACCATAACGCAAAATGGCGCTACGCAATCTGCAGCAGATGACCCATTTTTGTTGCTAAACAATATACTTAAGCAATATAAAGTGCCTAAAATAAACGCGGCCAGAAATTTTCCTCTTGGTGAGGCTTTGCCTTTTACTGGCGGCGCTTTGGGTTATTTTGGTTATGATTTAGCGCGCCGCATTGAATCGCTGCCAAGCCATTCAACACCCGATATTGCCATATCAAAAACGATACCAGAAATGCTGCCAGAAATGCTGCCAGAAATGATGGTTGCCATTTACGATTGGGCGATTGTCGTTGACCATCAAGCGCAGCGCAGTTACTTGGTTTCACATGGTTTTGATGCGCAAACGCACAAAAATTGGTCAAGGCTGCAAGCCTTATTTAATGCGCCATTCAAGCCAATTGATAGCAAATTTGAAGTCACATCTAAAGTCGAATCTAATTTAAGCCAAGCGCAATATATGCAAGCGTTTAACAAGATTAAAGCCTATATTGGGGCAGGCGATTGTTATCAAGTTAATCTTGCGCAGCGCTTTGTGGCCAATGTAAGCGGCGATAGTTGGCAAGCCTATAAAAAGCTGCGTGAGATAAGCCCAGCGCCGTTTATGGCATTTATGCAGTTACCTTTAAATGAAACTGAGCGCTTTCAAGTGCTATCAAATTCACCCGAGCGTTTTATTCAAATGACCGGCAATCATGTAGAAACCCGCCCCATTAAAGGCACGCGGCCACGTTATGAAGATGCCTTGCAAGACAGCAATAGTGCAAACGAGTTATTAACAAGCGAGAAAGATAGAGCAGAAAATCTCATGATTGTCGATTTGCTGCGCAATGATTTAAGCAAAAGTTGCGAAAAAGTGAGGGTGACCGAGCTGTTTAAGCTGCAAAGTTTTGCTAATGTGCATCATATGGTCAGCATTATTGTGGGCAAGTTGCGGGCCAACAAAACGGCTATTGATGTATTGCGATCTTGTTTTCCTGGCGGCTCAATCACTGGTGCGCCCAAATTACGCGCGATGCAGATTATTGATGAACTAGAGCCGCATCGGCGCAGTATTTATTGCGGCGCGATTGGCTATATTGGGTTTGATGGCGATATGGACACGAATATAGCCATTCGCACCGCTGTCAATTGTAAAAATACATTAAGTTTTTATGCGGGAGGCGGTATAGTAGCAGACTCGGATGGTTCAAAAGAATTCGCCGAAACGTTAGACAAAGCGTCTAATTTAACAACAATAATAAAGTTTTTTACGAGGCTCTGATTAAGGCCTCTTAACTATGTTTAAAAGTAATAAGTTTAAACAATAATAATACAAAAAATTACACCATATTTAAGGGTAATAACACTAACAATAATGCAATAAAAATTAACTTAAGCAATTGAGATTAAACAAGAAATCATGGCCACGTGGGAATTTAATTAGAAGTCTATTATGCAATATTTAATTAAGGATTCATCCATGTGGGTAGTAAAAATTGGCGGTAGCTTATTAGGCTCGCCAGAGTTAGAACGTTGGTTAGAACTATTTGTAAAATATAGCGATGGCAATATTATTATTGTGCCTGGCGGTGGTATTTTTGCAAACGCTGTACGAGAAGCACAAAACTTAACCAAAATTAGTGATGCATGTGCACATAAACTCAGCGTATTGGCGATGGATCAATTTGGCCTGTTATTAGCAAACTTAAACCCTTTGCTGGCCACCGCTAAAACCGAATGTGAAATAGATGAGCGCACTTGGCAACACCGCGCCATTGTTTGGTTGCCAAGCCATATGGTGCTGTCAGACGATAGTATTCCACAAAGCTGGGATGTGACATCAGACAGCTTGGCCGCTTGGCTTGCTAAAAAATTAAACGCTAAACAACTGGTTTTAGTTAAATCTGACAAACCGAGTGCGAGCCAGCTTTGCCTAAAACGTATGACTGAAGAAGGCGTTGTAGATGAAGCGTTGAATGAATTTATGTTAAATGCAAATTTTGGCAGTTGGATGCTGAAAAAATCAGATTATGCACATTTTTTAGATGGCGTCGACATGCAAACTTTAACCAAAGTCGCTTCAACAATTAATTAAATGCACGCAAAAACGTATTCAGAACTAGAAGTGAACGAGAAGCTGTTGGCTGAATTGCCACACTGGGCGTTAGAAAATGGCTGGATCCGCCGTAAATACAAAACCAGCGGCTGGAAAGCGACGCTAATGGTGGTTAACACCGTTGGCCATTTAGCTGAGGCTGCTTGGCATCACCCCGATTTAACCGTTTCGTACGCGTTTGTGATTGTAAAACTTTGTACGCATGATGCTAAAGGCATTACCGATAAAGATTTTGAATTAGCTGCCAAGATAGAGGCGGTGATTGGCTGGCAGCCAGCATTGGAAGGCCGCGCATTAACAGGCACGCCAAATGACGACGCGCGGTTTAAGTATATTAAGTACGATTAAAATTAAATTATTTTAGCTAAGCGTTTAAGCCTTGTAACAAAGCTAGATAAATTTTTGTAGCCTCTCGCAAGCGAGTTGTTCACTTTGTCATTCTGAGCGCGGCGAAGAATCCAGTTTGATAAGTTGAGAGTTTTGCACGATAAAAATTAAGCTTAATTTCCAACAAAAACATTAAACTCCATCATTTTCGCTTTCACGTAAATGTCGAGATGATGAGTTTTTAGGTTTAAAATTACTGCCTGCAAACGCCTTAAGCAATTGCTTGTTTTTCAAAGCGCCCATAATGCAACATTATTGTCGGCAAAATGAGTAAATTCAGTATAGTTGAGCTTATTAAACCGCCAACAATAATAGTCGCCATTGGGCCTTCAATCTCGCGCCCAGGTTGACCGCTGCCAATGGCTAGTGGTAGCAAGCCCAGCGCGGTGACTAGCGCAGTCATCAGCACCGATGGCAGTCGCTCTGTCGCGCCGCGAATGCAGGTTTCTAGGTTCCAATCGCAGTGTTCTTCATCCACCAAATGTTGAAAATGCGACACCATCATAATGCTGTTGCGTAGCGTAATACCAAACAACGTAACAAAGCCAACGAGTGAACCTAATGATAGCCAACCGCCCGTAAACAGCGCCGCCAGCACGCCGCCGATGAGTGCGAATGGCAAGTTAGCGAATGTAAGCAGCAAGTTACGAAGCCGCCCAAATGCGATATACAGCATGAGAAAAATTGCAACGATAGCGAGTAGCGAATGCACCATTAAATCTTCACGCGATTGCGCATTGGCCTCGGCCTCGCCCGTAAACTCAATATAATTACCAGCACTTAATAGCACATCGGTTTTGATACGCTTTTTTAATTCGCCATTAAAATTGTCTAAATCACGATTTTGTACATTGGCAGTAACGGTTTGAATGCGTTTTGAGCCAGCGTGCAAAATTTTTGCACGGCCATTTTCTTGCGTAACATACGCAATATCTTTTAGTAACAATAGCTTACCTTCAGCATTTGTTAAAGGAATTTCATTCAAATCATTTACGTCGTCGCGC
>JAYTEL010000235.1:0-6451 GCA_043735225.1 Methylotenera sp.
AGAAAAACGCCCAACCATTTGGGGAGTATTTTCCCTGTTTGGATAATTGCCAGCTTGTTAATGTTTGCTTATTTAGTGGATATGATTCCGCCTGTGCCATTGGTTAAGCGCGACATCGCCATGGCTTACGCTGTGCAAAAAGTGGGCGCACAATATCAACTCAGTCAGCAAGCGTCCAGTTGGTGGGTGTTTTGGCGACAAACCAGTGACGATTTAACCGTGGTACCCAATCAACGCGTCTATTGTTTTTCATCCATATTTGCGCCTGCAGGCTTAAGCACAACGTTATTTCACAATTGGCAAATTGACACCAAAAAAGGCTGGGTAACGCAATCGCGCGCAAGTTTTAAATTAAGTGGTGGCCGTTATGGCGGCTATAGGGTTTACACGTTTAAAAATAACATTGCAGCCGGTGATTGGCGCGTGAGTATAGAAACAGAAGATGGAAAAACGCTGGCTATTCATACATTTAAAGTTGAAATAGCACAAACGCCAGTACTAAAAATCGTACGAAACTACTAACTAATTTTATGATTCAGCGAAAAATCTGCGCTTGCGTCTAGCGCTAATAATTGCGTTAAAACAGGCATGGTTTCAGCTAGCACTTTTGGTAATGTGAATGGCGGATTCACAATAAATAGGCCGCTACCGTGCATGCCATACCCATCAATATTTGGCGCTTGTATGGTCAATTCACACTGCAAAAAATCGGTATTTAGCGCCAATAGGTCGCGCACCATGGCTGCGGGTTCTGGTCGTTGCAATAAGGGGTACCAAAGCAAATAGGTGCCAGTTGCAAATCGTGTCAGGCTATCTTTAATGCAATCCACTACGCGGCTATAATCGTCTTTAAGCTCATACGGCGGATCGATTAACACCACGCCGCGCTTGGTTGGTGGCGGCAAGCAAGCCTTAATGCCAGCAAAACCATCGTGTTGCTCAATTTTTATTTGACGATTTTTATGGCTAAAATTTTCATCTAATAATTGGTAATCACTTGGGTGCAGTTCAAATAATCGCAGCTTGTCATCTTTGCGTAAAAAGCTTTCGGCAATTGCTGGTGAGCCAGGATAGAAATGTAACGGTTTGTTTTTATTAAAACTGTGGATTAACTGTACAAAATTTTGCAGTGAATTGGGTAAGCGATTCGCCACAAAAAGCCGCGCGATGCCATATTTAAACTCTGCATTTTTTTGTGCAAATTCGCTATCTAGCGCATACATACCCGCACCTGCATGCGTGTCAATCACCCAATACGGTGCTGGCTTTTGATTCATGTAGGCTAAAACCAAGCTAAAAACATAGTGTTTTAGCACATCAGCATGGTTGCCCGCATGAAAAGCGTGGCGGTAACTTAACATTGTATCTTTTGTATCATGGTCAAATTATAGGTGACAAATATGCGTTTTTTTGTATGAAGCAGTTAATTATTTAAGTAAGTTCTGATAAGTAAACAATTACACAACCGCACGAAGACTATAGCCACGACACAGCCGCGACCACAGCCATAGCCATTATGCAAACCATCTATTAGCTGCGCCAATACATATTACAATTGATCACCAGCATGGCAACGCCTTTGCGCTGCCTTTTGTAATCATTTTAATATTTGCAGCGGTAGAATATGTTGGCGGTTTGTTTATGCACTCACTCGCATTAATGGGCAATGCAGGCCACATGCCGTTAAATGTAGCGGCGCTAGGCATGGCTTGAATTGCCTCGCATTACGCAGTCTTATCATTACATATTTCTGCGCTTATTTTGGCTAACATTTTAAAATTAGCCAACGATATTTAGCAAACACTATATGATAAAAGGTATGATCATCATAAATAAGCAGCTTTAAAAATAATCTTGCTGTTATTCAATTTTTGTTTAAAAGGAGCATGAATATGCCATTTGTTAATATAAAACTTGCTGGAAGCATTACCAAAGAACAGAAAAAAGAAATCGCTATCGAGATCACCGCGACCTTGCAAAAGCACGCGCACAAACCACCCAGCTACACCTATATTGTGTTTGAAGAAGTGAAAATGGAAGATTGGGCCATAGGCGGTAATTTGCTGGGCTGACCGACTGAAATCACATAAACTTAAATCACATAAATAAGGTGATAAGTGTGTAAGGTATTAAGAATGTAAGAAAATTTTTTCTAACAGGCATTTTCGCTAGAGTGAGTATAAACGTTTACGTACTTTAAAATTTCTGCTGAACTGATAGGCCGCAGCAATTTACTAAACTAAGTTTATATTGCACAGCTGCGCTACTCATGCCATCTGCACTTAAACGGTGCTCGCCGCCTCTCATCTGCGCCATTCTAAGCGTAGCGGAGAATTCAACTATTTTGTTTTATAAAGTTAAAGCCTAGATTTTCGCTACGCTCATAATGACGGCGAAGTGCTAAAATGCTGGTATGTTTGACCCTAAACCCATCTTAAAAAATTTGCCCAATCTACCAGGCGTTTATCGCATGATTAACGCTGTGCAAGAAGTGATTTACGTTGGCAAAGCCAAAGACCTTAAAAAGCGTGTTTCAAGTTATTTTAATAAAAACTTAGTCTACCCACGCACGCGCATGATGGTAAGCAATATTACCCATATTGAAACCACAGTAACGCGCAGCGAAGCCGAGGCTTTGTTGTTAGAAAATAACCTGATTAAAAGCTTAATGCCGCGCTATAACGTGGTGTTTCGCGATGACAAATCGTATCCTTATATTGCGCTTACTGGCGATCAATTTCCGCGCTTGGCGTTTCACCGCGGTGCGCAGCGTAAAGGCGCACAGTATTTTGGGCCTTTTCCTAACAGTGTGGCGGTGCGCGAGAGCATTCAATTAATGCAAAAGGTGTTTAAGCTGCGCACTTGCGAAAACACCGTGTTTTCTAACCGCTCGCGGCCATGTTTGCAATATCAAATACAGCGCTGCACCGCACCTTGTGTGGATTATATTTCATCTGATATTTATGCCAATGATGTGAATATGGCGGCGCTGTTTTTAAACGGCAAAACTAACGAAGTGATGAACACGCTGGGCGATAAAATGAATATGGCTGCAGCCAGTCAAGAATATGAGATGGCAACGGTATTTCGCGATCGCATACAGGCGTTAAGACAGGTGCAGGCCAAGCAATTTGTCAGTGATTTTAGCGTATCGGATGCAGACGTGATTGCTTGCGCCAGTTTACAAAACCAACATTGCATTAACTTAGTGATGATTCGAGGCGGGCGACATTTAGGGGATAAAAGTTTCTTTCCCAAAAACAGCCAAGATGCCCAAGGATCGGTAGCGTTATCTGAGACGATGGAAGCCTTTTTAACGCAGCATTACACCGCGCTAAACACGCCGCCGATGATAGTGTGCGGCGTAGAAATTGACAGCAAAAGTTTTGAAGCGGCTTTTAGCGAGCGTGCCAGCGAACAAAAAATAGGCCGCAAAGTAAAGATTATCACCAACGTAATTGGCGATAAAAAAGTGTGGCTAAAAATGGCGCAAACCAATGCCGAGCTGGCATTAGGCCAGCGCGCGGCAACGTCGGCTAATCAGGCAGCCAAGTTAATCGCACTGCGCGAAGCTTTAAATTTACCCGAATCAACCGAGCGTATTGAATGCTTTGATATTAGTCACACCATGGGCGAGGCAACGGTGGGTAGCTGCGTAGTATTTGATCGCGGCGAACTGCAAAATAGTGAATACAGGCGCTATAACATCACGGGCATTACGCCTGGCGACGATTACGCGGCGATGCGCGACGTGCTAACGCGGCGCTACAAAAAAGTGGCAGCGGGCGAGGGCGTACGGCCCGATTTAGTGTTTATAGATGGCGGCAAAGGTCAGCTTGGCGTGGCGATAGAAGTGATGCAAGAAGTTGGCTTAGAAGATATTTTGCTCATTGGCATTGCTAAGGGTGAAGAGCGCAGACCTGGGCTGGAAACCATGGTTTTTGGCGACACGGGCGAAATGCTTAACTTAGAAAAAGACAATAAAGGCTTGCACTTGCTGCAACAAATTCGCGATGAAGCGCACCGGTTTGCCATCACAGGGCATCGCGCCAAGCGGGCCAAAGCCCGTATTACCAGCAGTTTAGAAGATATTGAAGGCGTTGGCGCAAAACGACGCAAAGCATTGTTAACGCGCTTTGGTGGATTAGATGGGGTAAAAAGTGCTAGTATGGATGAACTGGCGCAAGTGGACGGCGTAAGCAAAAGCTTGGCCGAGAAAATTTACGAACAGCTACATTAATTAAAACTTTATAATCAAAACAATATGTTGTGGACTATCCCTAATATTTTAACCGTGCTGCGTATGGCGTTAATACCTGTATTTGTGGGTATTTTTTATTTACCACAAAATTTATATGCACTGGGTGCTCTCCCAACGCATGCCTTAAATTTGATGGCAGCTAGCGTGTTTGCGCTTGCTTCATTTACCGATTGGCTTGACGGATTTTGGGCGCGCAAGTTTAACCAAGCCAGCAATTTTGGTGCATTTTTAGACCCCGTTGCAGATAAATTAATGGTGACAGCCGCCCTTATTGTATTGGTGGAGTTTGGCCGCGTGGGCGCGGTGGTGTCATTAATTATTATTGGCCGCGAAATAGCCATCAGCGCGCTACGCGAGTGGATGGCAGGTTTGGGCAAAAGCAGTAGCGTTGGCGTGGCTTTAATAGGCAAAATTAAAACTGCTGCGCAAATGTTGGCGATATTTTTATTGCTGTATTGGGATAATATGGCAGGCTTTAATACCCAATTAATCGGGCATGTACTAATTGTGTTAGCTGCGTTTTTAACATTATTATCAATGGCTTATTATTTAAAAGCCGCTTGGCCAATTATCAAAAAATCAATCTAACGCATTTACGCGCAATAATAAGCTTTTTAAGAGAAACGCACTTAATTAAGCAAATACCTATGTTTGCGCCTTGACACCAGCCCAAAAATCGCTAAAATACTGGCTTCTCGACGCGGGAATAGCTCAGCTGGTAGAGCGATACCTTGCCAAGGTATAGGTCGCGAGTTCGAGTCTCGTTTCCCGCTCCAAAATTTGAAAATTTAAACTATAGCCATGTGTGTTTTTTTGGTTTTAGGACAAGTTTTTTAGTAAGACAAAAGTTTGGTAAAATGGCATAAAACGGCGACAGCATTCATGCTATCGCCGTTTTAGTTTAAACTAGCAGTAATGTTTAAGCTCTTATCTACAGCATGATGGCGCGATAGCAAAGCGGTTATGCCGCGGCCTGCAAAGCCGTTTAGACCAGTTCGACTCTGGTTCGCGCCTCCAAAAAATAATAAGTAAATTCAATGACTTAGGATTAATAATCTAAGTCATTTTTCTTTTCAGCGCACCAATAATGTGCAATAAACCTCAATTAAACCTAGTAAACCGTTAATAAAACGCTTGAAAATAGCGTCAGAGACGCTCATAATTTAGTAGGGTTGGCTGTTTAGGCCAGTTATTTTTCACACTACATGACGTCTAACGGGAATTGTTTTGGCACACAAAAGAGAGAGAAATCGGCGCTACTATTACACGGTCGTGAGTAAGACGCTGCCAAATGGCAGGACATACCTCACGTTTGATGACGAGGCTGAGGGTGATGATTACGTTCAAAAGCTAGAAGCGATATTACGCACGGGCAAAATTCCGACAGGATTAATTAGCAAGGCTCGCGCAATTGAAACGATTGAAGATGCAATCAATGCTTACATGGTCTCGGTAAATGTGAGCGAAAGCGAATATAGCTTGTTGCGAGTAGCGTCCGCTCGTTACGGTAAAGTGGCGCTCAATAAAGTAAATTATGTTTGGTCAGATTCTTTTATTGAGGGAATGAAAGCCGTGATGCTGTCACCAAGCACGATTAGGCATCACGTAGGTGCGCTTGCGCGCTGTTTTGATTGGACGCTGAGGCGAGGAGACACCTTGCTCACAATTAACCCCTTACGCGGCTTACCACGTCGCTATTCTAGTGGGCATAAAGAAGAGCATGAGAGAGATAGGCGGCTAAACACTGATGAGGAGGCGGAGGTGCGCCGCATACTTTTGGGCGGTAAACCAAAAGACAGGGAGCGCCCATTTGCATTCAAACACCCAGAAGCCATGCCCATCATTTTTGAGCTGGCCATCGAAACTGGAATGCGGCTTAGTGAGATTTTCACGCTTGACGTAAATCAGGTCGATTTACCGAACAAAACGATTAGCCTGCTAAAAACGAAAAATGGTGACAAGCGTCAAGTGCCATTAACGAGTGTGGCGATTAAGGCTTTAGTGAGCTATTTAGAGCTTGATTGTATGAATGGCAAAAAAGCTATGTTTTCGTTTGAAGGGCGACAAAAACAAGTCAGCTCCAAGTTATCTCAGACTTTTGGACGCGTATTTGATGCTGCCGATTGCGGAGACTTTACTTTTCATGGTTTGCGTCACGAGGCTACCTGTAGGTTGTACGAGAAAACCAAG
>JAYTEL010000236.1:0-2267 GCA_043735225.1 Methylotenera sp.
GGAAAATCCACCTAAACTAAATGGACCTTTATGCTTCCATGTTTTGCCCTCCGCCAATATGCCTGCCGCAATTGGCATGGTGTAAGAAAGGTGTAAAAATACCGCACTGCCCGCAGCCAATACAAAAAACGCATCGTGCCATCAAAATCAGTAATGGTGTAAATGCTGAGCAATAAACCCGTTATAAATGGCAAAAACATGCCTTCCATTCTCGGCCAAATACTGCCTTCTGCATTAGTAAAGTTAGTAAAAGTAAACAGGCGCGAAAAATCTAATTTAATTGGGCTGTAAATCAATAAAGACGCTGTAAGCACAACAGCAGTGATGAAAATAAAGTAGCCCGATAAGTCGGTAATCTTAGTGGTGAATTTTGGAAAGCGATCAATCATAATGTCTTGAATAACTGTGATAACGGTTAAAAATAAAGTTTGGTAGGTGTAATCCATGCTTGCTGGGCGAATGCCTAATAACAGCGCAATCAGCGTTTTAACATGGGGTCGTACACACCAAAATTAACCGATGCCACCACAAAAATAATACCCAAGCAAATTAAACCAAGCCGTGCACCAACCAAAACCTCTGCCGCCTAAAATGTTGCCCCAGTGATACAGGCCGCCTGCGGTTGGGTAGCTTGATGCAATTTGCACCATGCAAAGTGAAACAATAACGGTAAAAGAAGCACCAACTAACCAACCAATACCAATTGATGCGCCGCCGCCAGCGCCGAGCGCCTGTGGGAAGGCGGTAATGCAACCTGCTAAAATACAAATAATAGAGAACGAAATAGCAAAATTAGAAACCCGCTCATCGGTCGGTTTAATTCTTGCTCGTAGCCCATCTTTTTTAGTTCTGCGGCATCGCTATCTAATGCGCTGCTTATTTGTTTTGAATCACTCTTTTTTTCTCCATAAGTTGATGATTTATAATGAATTTTTAAATTAATTGTTGTTAATACTTGTTGTTAATTTCTGGGGTAAATCGACAATTAAATTTTGTTTAAATGGCAAGGTGGAATGTTTTATTTGCCAGTGATTCGCATCCACCATTTCGCCAAATGAAATTTCCATATCCAGCCAATCTAAAAGTAGCTCGCGGTTTGGCTTGTGGCTTTGAATTGCGTAAATTAAAGTAGGCGCTTTTGGCAAAGTGACTGCGCGCGGCCTAGCAAAAGCGACGTAACGGCCGGTGCGCATTAAGTAAGCTGGGGTTGCAACGCCGCGATGATTGTTGCCAGTACACAATGCAAAAAAACAAGGTTCAAAGCTATTTTCTAGCCGCCGCCAAACTTCTAAATAGGCGTCATCTATGCCTGTTTCTATCACGGTATTGGCATCTGTAAACACCATTTTGCCAATATCGCGCGCATCGGTTGGCGCCTGATAATCTATCTCACGCAGCCATTGGCACACGTCAGACGATTGCGCTGTATTTAATGTGACATGCGTTAAGCCCGCAAAGCCTTGCTGGCTGGCGAGTAGCATAAGCTCCGTATCAGAATAATCTTGTAGTGATCCTGCCGCCTTAAAACCCGTGCATATGGCAGGAATACGCACATCAATGTGGTAATGCTGCGATTGCATCCACAATACGAGTGAGCTATCGTCTTTGATGGCGGTGGTTTCAAGCAAATAGCGCTGCCACACGCCAATATAATTGCTTGGCACAGGCTTGCTTGACGGAATTTTTTGATTTTGATTTGGTACAGATTGCATGTTGGCTCCACGGTTATATAGATTATAAAAGTATAAAAACTGAAAAGCAGCATTTTAAAAAACGCGCATCTTGGGTTTTTTCCCTCCGTGTAGTCAAATTGCTTGTGCATAAACAACACTGGCCGATAAATTTTGGACCAGACACCCTAGTAAAATTTAAGTCAGAACCCTAGTTATCTTTATGAGCCATTTTTGTTACAAATTTGACTTTAGGCCCATCAAAAATTAATTACCATTATATTGTTTGAATAATGGCGCTAAGTCGCCTATGCGAATCTATTTTGCTCTTAAAAACAAGCTTGCCACACCCATTCATTCAGTCGCATAATAAGTTTAAGTTTTTTTAAGGCTTAATAATGGGTGCATATCGCTATAGTGTGGGCGCAGTCAATTATCAGTTTGCTGATTTAAAAGCTGTGTTGGCAAAAGCATCGCCGGCGCGTTCTGGTGATTATCTGGCGGGCGTGGCGGCTGATACTTATGCTGAGCGCATGGCGGCTCGACTGTGCTTGGCAGAAATTCCGCTTAAAACATTTTTAGAAGATCTAATTATCC
>JAYTEL010000237.1:0-4554 GCA_043735225.1 Methylotenera sp.
AAAAGTATTTTAGCAAACGTTGCACAAATTGCTGCGGTGCTCGATTTTAACCCGACCGATAAAATGATGATGGTATTGCCAGTATTTCATTCGTTTGGACTCACTGCATCGCTTATCGCTTTATTGAATGGCATCAAAATTAACGTGTTCCCGTCGCCATTGCAGTACAAAGTGATTCCCGAGCTTATTTACGACCGTGGCTGCACCATCTTTTTTGCCACCAGCACATTCTTAAGCAATTATGCTAAATTTGCGCACCCATACGATTTTTATAAACTGAGAATCGTCGTAGCAGGCGCAGAAAAACTGAATGACGAAGTATGCAAAACTTACTCCGAAAAATTTGGTATTCGCATTTTAGAAGCTTACGGCGCAACCGAATGCGCGCCTGGCATCTCGATTAACACACCAATGGCCAACTTAAATGGCAGCGTGGGTCAATTAGTGCCCGGCTTGGAACATAAGCTAGAAGCGGTTCCCGGCATTAATAATGGCGGTTTGTTACACGTTAAAGGCGAGAACGTGATGATGGGCTACTACTTATTTGATGCGCCAGGCGTGCTGGTTCCGCCGCAAACAGAATATGGGCTTGGTTGGTATAACACAGGCGATATTGTCGAAATCGACAAAGAAGGTTTTGTGCATATTCGTGGTCGCGTGAAGCGCTTTGCTAAAGTGGCGGGTGAAATGGTGTCGCTTGAAGTGGTCGAACAAATAGCCAATACCGCCGCGCCAGAGCACCAACATGCAGCCAGTTCAATTAGTGACGTGCAGCGCGGCGAATGCATTATTTTGTTTACTTGCGACAAACAATTAAAACGCGAAGATTTGCAAATTGTTGCCAAAAACCTAGGTTTGCCAGAGCTTGCTGTCGCCAGAAAAATAATTTTAGTGGATGCAATACCGCTGTTAGGCACAGGCAAAACTGATTACGTGACGTTAAAACAATTAGCAGAAGCTGCATAAATGCATAAACGAACCAGTTTTAAAATAGCTAGCATAAGTTTGCTACTAATGGCTGTAAGCGGCCTAGCAGTTGCCGAAGCGGTTACTGAAACAATGAACCAAACCGCGATAATTAACAAGCTGTATGAACAAGACGCACTACGCGTGATGAGTTTAATTGATAGAGCGCAGCGTTTACGTGCCTTGTTGCCTGGCTTTATTGATGAATCGAATCGCGCCATGGCAGAGCATAACGGCGCTTTGCCTTCTACCTATCATTTACGTTTGGCAAAATCGTTAGCGCAAGCCAACGAGATGCGTGAAGGCTTGTTTGACCAAGCATTAAAGCATCGCGGCGCACTTTATCGCGTTGATAATCAATTGCCCGACAGTGAGCGCCTGGCAGAAATTATCATTGGTATGGCGGCGGGCATTACCTTGTATGACAACAACAAAGTCATGCGTGACGCATTTGAAAATAACCCAGTTTTGCGCAAAAAACTTAACGAAAGTCACCCTGAACTCAATTTAAAAGGCGGCTTTTACGATTCATCTAATATGCGTGCGGCCAACCCAGAATACGGCAAAGCCGTGCGCGATGCGCTGCAATATTTTAATAATAACAAAGCCGCAATTGAGGCGCAAATACCACTCAGCGCGTCTACTATTCAAAATTTGTATGGCTATATCGCGCAAAGCTCGTCTTTACACAAACTTAGCGGCGGCAATGTATTAAAAGAAATTGTGATTTTGCCCGTTAAAGCCGCAAAAAGTGTGGTGGGCTTATCAGGTTACGGCTTAGAGCGCATTAAGTTTAGCTCATCTCAAGTGGTCGGCAACACCATGGGTTTAGTGCGCTGGCGCGATGGCAAGCTAAAGCATGATGCCGCAGTGTTGCAAGCGCTGCAAGCGCAGTTGCAGCCTGGCGATATTTTGCTCGAAAAAACACCGTTTACACTCACCGATAAAAGCATTCCTGGCCACTTTGGGCATGCGGCTATTTACACGGGCACGGTTCAACAATTAAATGACTTAGGTGCAATAAATTTACCTTTGGTACAAAAAAATCTTGCCAAAATTGAGGCTGGCTAGGTGGTGATAGAAGCCTTGCGCAATGGCGTGCAGCTGGATACTTTGCAAGCTTTTATGAATATTGATGATGTGGCAATTTTGCGTCCAAAATATCTCACAATTGAGGCGCGGCTTGATGCAGTTAACTTAGCGCTGGGCAATTTCGGCAAACAATATGACTTTAATTTTGATGTAAATACCACCGAAACCATTGTTTGCTCCGAGCTAGTTTATATCGTGTATCCGCAAATTGATTTTGTGACTAAGCGCGTATTGGGTAGTTTTGCCATCACGCCAGACGATGTCGCCATGCAAGCAGGCGGTGCAAACAGCCTCTTGGGCGTGGTGCTATTTGCGCATGATGGTAAGTTAGTTTTAGATGCAAACCATGACGAAAATGGCTTGGCTTTATACAATCAATTAGTGAAAGGCGATGCGCCTGTAAACGCGCCGAGTACACAAAGCGCACAATTTAAAGGATTCATTCAACAATGAATCGCAGACACTTTTTACTCGGCGCCAGTGCGTTGGCAGCCAGTAGTGTTGCTATTGCAGGCTCAAAATTTTGGCCAGATGCAGGTTTTAATAACCCATGTTTAAGCGGCTTGCCAGATGACTTAAATAATCATCCACTGATGCGACAAATTTGGGCTGGCATTGATGTTGCCCAAGTGTGGGATTGTCATGTGCATTTGGTTGGCACGGGCGATTCAAATCCAAAAATATCCAATCGGTCACTTGGTTTAACCCAAACATGAATAGCGTTTGGCATCCTGTTTTAAAAATACAAAAGCATTTTTATATGAATGCGGGCTGTACTGTAGAAGGGAATATCGACACCACTTATGTGGCGCGCTTAATACAAATTAGCGCTGAAATGCCCGCAGGTTTTAAAAGTATGCTATTTGCTTTTGATTGGTTTAGAGATGCAAAAGGTAGGCCAGTAAAAGAGCAATCAATTTTTCATATCCCCAATGAATACGCGGCAAAAGTTGCAAGTGAGCACTCACAACAATTTGAATGGGTTTGCAGCATTCACCCTTATCGGCCAGACGCGGTAGATGCGCTAGAGGCAGCACGCGCCCAAGGTGCGCGCGCCATTAAATGGTTGCCATCGGGCATGGGTATAGACCCCGCTAACCCAAAATGTGATGCTTTTTACAAAAAAGCAGCGCAGTTAAATATGCCGATTATCAGCCACACGGGCGCAGAAAGCGCAGTGCAAGGCGGCGAGCAAGCGCATGGCAACCCGCTACGCATGCGCCGCGCGCTGGATAACGGCGTGCGCGTGGTGTTGGCGCATTGTGCCAGTGAAGGCCATGACTTAGACACAGATAACGGTAACAAACGCGTAAAAAGTATCGAGTTGTTTACGCGCATTATGGAGTCGCCTGACTACAAAAGCTTGGCCTTTGGCGAAATTTCTGCGCTTACGCTCATCAATCACGCCGCTGCCATTAAGCCGATATTGCAGCGAACAGACTGGCATGGGCGCTTATTAAACGGCTCAGATTACCCGCTGCCCGGTATTTATCCGTTAATTAACACGCAGCAACTCGCCGAAATGGATTTGCTAAAACTTGAATATTTGCCGTTTTTGCAGCAAGTTAAAGCGTATAACCCCCTAATGTTCGATTTTGCGGTGAAACGATTGATTCAAGAAGATGGCGTGGGTTTTGCCAAAAGCGTATTTGAGACGCGCAAATTTTTTGATAACTCCATTTAGAAAGCACAGCTATGAGCAATCAATTTAGTTTAATGAAAGAGCAACGTTTTCGCCCATTTTTCTTCACCCAATATTTAGGCGCGTTTAACGATAATGTGTTTAAAACCGCACTCATCACATTGGTGGCTTTTCACGCAGTTAGCCTTGCGGTTTCCAATAGCGCTCTACTAGCAACTTTGTTGCCAGGCGTATTTATTTTGCCGTTCTTTTTGTTTTCGGCCACGGCGGGGCAGCTTGCCGATAAGTACGAAAAATCGCAGATTATTCGACTTGTTAAAGTGTTTGAAATTGGCATTATGCTGTTTGCTAGCGCAGGGTTTTTTCTGCACAATATTTGGCTGTTAGGCGCAGCTTTATTTATGATGGGCATGCACTCAACATTATTTGGACCTGTGAAATATGCTTATTTACCACAGCATTTGGCCAAAAATGAACTCATCGGCGGCAACGGCATGGTAGAGATGGGCAGCTTTGTGGCGATTTTGCTAGGCCAAGTGCTGGGTGCGTGGCTGGCTGCGCAAGCGCAGCATGAGTTGCTCACTAGCTTAACCATATTGGCGGTGGCAGTGCTGGGCTATTTTACTAGCCGCGGCGTACCCAATACGCCCGCTGCAGACGGCGCGCTAAAAATCAATTGGAACCCAATTACAGAAACGATTAAAAACGTAAAGCTCATTTGGGCGCAACAGCAAATTTGGTTGGCAATTGTGGCTATTTCTTGGTTCTGGTTTTATGGCGCAACCTTGCTGGCGCAGTTTCCAAACCTCGCCAAAAACGTGCTATATGGGGACGAAAGCGTGTTTATTTTGCTG
>JAYTEL010000238.1:0-10205 GCA_043735225.1 Methylotenera sp.
CAACTGAAATTTTAAAAATGCGACAATATCAAGGCAACCATTTTTGTAATCAGCATAAAATTGCTCGTTACGGTCATGATGTGTTTTGGCGTCAAGCAATCCTTCGGATATTAAAAATAAGCTCCAGTTGTAATCAGAATCGCCCGCCAGCAGCGTGTTATCTAAATCGAATAAAGCTAGGTTTTGTTTTAGGTTTTGTTTCATTTTTATCTTTTTATGCAATTTACAAGCTATTTAACCGTTAATAAATCAGACTAACACTATTAAAACCTTAATTAATTTCGGTATTGCTAATCTAAGGTTTTATTTTAGTCGTGGCAATCTATCTTATGGATTGCCGTGCTGCGCTCGCAATGACGGATTAGGGTTAATTAAGTTTCTCAGCCTCTTCATTATTCGCCGACAACACTAAAAATACCCCAACTAAAATCACAGCTAAGGCCGTGTATTCTGCCTTGGTGACTGTTTCATCTGCAAACCAAATGCCTACTATAAAGGCAACAACAGGGTTTATAAAAGTGTTGCTGCTGGCAACCAGCGTACGTACGTTTTTTAAAAGAAACTGATACGCACTATAAGCCACTAGCGAGCCCAATACCACCAAAAATGCCATTGCGCCCCACGATTTTGCACTAATAACATTGGGATAATGCTCATGATTTAGCGCACTGGCAATCATTAGCGCGATGCCGCCCATAAACATTTGGCTAGCGGGGGCCATTAAGCCGCTTGGTAAATCTAAATGCTTGCTCCAAACCGAGCCAAACGACCAGCTTGCCGCGGCAAAAATAAGCAAAACAGCGCTTGTATAATCACCGTGCAAGCTACCCCCAATGTTTAACAGCACAATGCCGCACAAGCCAATAGCAATGCCTAGCCACTCTTGTCGCGAGATATGATGACCCCAAAAGGATGAAAATATCGCCATCCAAATAGGTGCGGTGGCAATAGAAAGCGCTGCCACGCTAGACGAGATGGTTTGCTGCACATAAGTGACTGTGCCGTTGCCAACGGCGGGTAGCAAAATGCCAATAACCGTGGCCGCGCGCCATTGTTTGGCTGTGGGATTAGGGCTGCCAAGAAAACGCATAACCGTATACAAAATGATGCCTGCCGCTACAAAGCGCAAACCCGCCATCATAAATGGCGGAAAGCTTTCGATGCCAAACTTAATGGCAAGATAAGTTGAGCCCCAAATGAAATAGGTGCAAAACAGGGCGGCAATTATGAGAAAAGTTTGGTTTTTGTTGTTCATACACTATTAGTAAATATTCTTTGATACTGTCATTCTGAGCATGGCGAATAATCCAGCCACAATAGATATTTTTGGAATAAATAACTCAAGCCTTTCAGCCAAATCCACTCCTGCTTTCGAGTGGAGTGAAGAATCTAATACTTTTGTATTTAATTTAAGCGATTACACATATTTCTAGATTCTTCGCTGCGCTCAGAGAGATGGGCAGGCGTATTAAACCTGCGGATTCATTTTCTCGGTTTTGGCATACAACTTGTTTAATCCGTTTAAATAAGCTTTGGCCGACGCAATCACAATGTCAGTATCGGCGCCTTGACCATTCACAATTCGCCCGCCTTTTGCAAGCCGCACCGTCACTTCGCCTTGCGCATCCGTACCGCTGGTGATGTTATTCACCGAATACAATTGCAACTCTGCACCGCTGTTAACCAAGCTTTCTATGGCTTTAAAGCTGGCGTCTACTGGCCCGCCGCCATCCGCCTCGGCACGTTTTTCTTGACCATTATCGCTTATTGTCATTACTGCATGGGGCGTTTCGCCTGTAATAGAGGCCACGTGCAAATACACTAATTTATAATTTTCACTGGCCTCATGCACAAATTCGCCGCTAACAAGCGCGTGCAAATCTTCATCAAAAATTTCACTTTTTTTATCAGCTAAATCTTTAAAGCGGGCAAAGGCTGCATTAATCGCATCTTCACTTTCTAACTCTATGCCCAACTCTTTTAAACGGGTTCTAAACGCATTGCGGCCAGACAATTTACCTAAAGTTATTTTGTTGGCGTTCCAGCCCACATCTTCTGCCCGCATAATTTCATACGTTTCGCGATGCTTTAATACACCATCTTGATGAATACCGCTTTCGTGGGCAAACGCGTTGGCGCCGACAATGGCTTTATTGGGCTGCACGGGGTAGCCCGTGATAGTGCTGACTAACTTACTGGTTGGCACAATTTGCGTGGCATCAATGCGCGTGGTTAAATTAAAAATATCACTGCGGGTTTTAATCGCCATCACCACTTCTTCTAAGCTCGCATTACCTGCGCGTTCGCCAAGGCCGTTTATGGTGCATTCTACTTGGCGCGCGCCGTTCATTACCGCCGCTAACGAGTTCGCCACTGCCATACCTAAATCGTTATGGCAGTGGGTGCTCCATACCACTTTGTTTGAATTTTTCACACGTTTAATCAACGTCGCCATGCGCTCGCCCCATGGCGCAGGTACAGAATAACCTACGGTATCTGGCACGTTGATTGTTGTTGCGCCAGCTTCAATCACTGCGTCAAAAATACGCACTAAAAAATCCATTTCAGAGCGCACTGCATCTTCGGCAGAGAATTCCACATCTGGCGTATATTCCAATGCCCACTTTACTGCTTGCACGGCGCGCTCCACCACTTGGTCTTCGGTCATGCGCAATTTATTTTCCATGTGGATTTTGCTGGTGGCAATAAACGTATGAATGCGCCCACTTGCCGCGTGTTTAATGGCCTCGCCTGCGCGGCGCACGTCATTTTCACTGGCACGCGCTAATGAGCAAACGGTGGACTTTTTAATGATTTTGGCGATTTCTGAAATCGCGTCAAAGTCGCCAGGGCTGGCGGCGGCAAAACCTGCTTCAATCACGTGCACGCCCAATTTTTCTAATTGGCGGGCGATGCGAATTTTCTCTTCTTTGGTCATGCTCGCGCCTGGGCTTTGCTCGCCATCGCGCAAAGTGGTGTCAAAAATGATAATTTCGTTACAAGCTGTACCAATGTTGGTGTTCATGATTAATTCCTAAATAATACTTAAATTATAGACGCAATTACTCGCATCGGCTAAAAGCGCGGGTAATAAAACACTGTGTGGGTTGGGGTTTAGTCTGCGCGCACGCGCAGGCAAAGTGCTAGTGCACGTAAAGAAGATAGGCGGATTGCAAAGTCAGCTAAAAAAATCATATTGCTATGTAAAGTGAACGCTTGAGACATAAGTTTAATATAAAGTTGTTTGATGGCTTTTTCAATAGCAAGCTACAAATTTACTTGCTGTTTAGCTTATTTTGGCTTTTTAATCCGCGATTTTGCCCAAATATAGTAGCCTGAAAGCGCATACACCAGCACCACTGTAAACAATACTTCGGGCGGACTGTATGAAATTAACACTAGCGTTAATACAATCGCCAAAATAGCCACAAACGGCACGCTTTGCTTTAAGTTAATGTCTTTGCCGCTATAAAATTTTAAGTCAGAAACCATACTACCGGCTGCAAAAATAGTGATAAACCAAGCCAGCCATTTCATTTGAATCGCGCCAAAAAATATCTCGCGGCCATCCACATTATATTCGTATGAAACCCACACAAAGCCCGCCAATAGCGCAGCAGCGGCAGGGCTGGGCAGGCCTTGAAAATAGCGTTTATCTTGAAACGGATCTTCTAGTTTTGTGTTAAAACGCGCTAAACGTAATGCCGCGCAAGCGCAATAAATAAAAGCCGCAATCCAGCCCAATTTTTGCATGGGTTGAAGCGCCCAAGTGTACATAATTAACGCTGGCGCAACGCCAAACGATACCATGTCAGACAGGCTATCATATTCAGCCCCAAACGCGCTTTGCGTATTGGTCATGCGCGCCACGCGGCCATCTAGGCCGTCCATCACCATCGCAATAAAAATGGCGATAGCCGATTGCTCAAAATTAGCGTTCATTGCTTGCACAATGGCGTAAAAACCTGCAAATAAAGCGGCAGACGTGAATAAATTGGGCAGCAAATAAATGCCACGCGCGCGTAATCCATCTTGCTCTATGTTGCCGTTAGCGGGGCGCTGTTTAGGTTCTACCATAATGTATTTTGATTTTTAATATAAACAATTTAAGTATAGCAAATGATGCGCGCAATTAGGCGCAAAGCATGCTAAGGCATCATTAAAGTTTAAGCGTAAACAAATTAAGGCGTAAAAAAATAACGCGTTATATGAAAGAAAATGGGCGCAGCAAAGCTGACAGAATCCATTCTATCCATCATGCCGCCATGTCCTTGAATCATATTGCCCCAATCTTTTGCGCCAAGGCTTCGTTTAATGGCTGACATCACTAAACCGCCCAAAAAGCCCATTATTACTATAATTGTAGCCATGCCCGCGCTTTGTAGCGGTGTAAATGGCGTAATCCACCACATGGCTGCGCCAATTAATATTGTGCTTAATCCGCCGCCAATTAGGCCTTCCAACGTTTTATTGGGGCTAACTAAAGGCGCTACTTTGGTTTTGCCAAACAAATTGCCAAAAACATATTGCAATACATCGCTTAGTTGCACAATTAACATAAAATAAAACAGTAACAACGCGTTTTGCCCTGCAAAATTATTAATGGGTAGCAGTAGTAATGCAGGCGCGTGGCTGATGCAATAAATACAAATCATCACGCCCCATTGAATTTTTGCCGCGCGCTCCAAAAAATGCTCAGTATCTTGCGCGAGTACGGCAATACAAGGCATGAGCAAAAATGCATACACTGGAATTAAAATGCTAAAAAGGGCGTACCACTGAATAACAATCAAATAATAATGCAATGGAATTAGCAAGAAAAAAGCTAAAAATAAGGTGCGGTGATCGCCTGGCCGCGTTGGCGTTAGCGTAATAAATTCGCGCAGGGCGAAGTACGAAATGGCAGTGAATAAAACAATAGTACCGATTTTGCCCGCTAAAAAAGCCACTGCAAACACGGCTATCATCACCCACCAAGCGTTGACGCGGCTCACTAAATTTGCCACCAATTTTTGTGATTTTTCTGACGGATTTTGTTGACGGCGTAAACGGCCTTGCAGCGTCCATCCAATAATGCTGGCCACCAGTAATAACGCGGCCACACCACCAATTAACCAATAAAATTTATCGGTTGGGTTTAAGGTTTCTAACTGCAAAATGAAGTGGTTAAGCATGGTTTTTTTATCTAGTTTTTGTTGTGAGTTTGTGAACTATATTAATGCGATAACAGCGCCCCGCGCGCGGTTTAAAAAGGCTTTTTTATGCTCATTTGCTTGCAAATGCATCACGTCGCCAAAACGCACGGTGCAAATCAGTGGCACGGGCAGTATTGAGCCTTTTGGCATGCTACGGTGCAATGTATCTAAATATACAGGAATCAACTGCACGTTTTGAAAAGCCTCTGCCAAATGGTACAAGCCGCCTTTAAAATCGCTTGGCTCTACTTGGGCGCGGCGCGTTCCTTCGGGGAAGATGATTAAAGAATCCCCCGCTGCAAGCGCCGCCAATAATGGTGCTAATGGGTCGCGCAGATGTTCGCGATCGATTAATACACAATTAAGCACTTTAAGCGCAATAAAGCGTTTTATAGTGCCGCATCCCCAGTAATCTTTTGCAGCCACAGGGCGCGTTTTAGCGCGTATCTCGGCGGGTAGCGCCGTCCATAAAGCCAGTGTATCAAGGTGGCTAGAGTGATTGGTAAAGAAAATACTTTGTGCGGATTTATCATACAAATTTGGCGCGGATTGATCAGTTGCGTTTGGCGCGCTAACCCAACGCGCCTGCGCGCCCACTAGCAATTTTACCAATGCAATTAAGCCAAATCGTACTAAATTAACCAGCATTTAAATGAACCGGCATTTATTGCGCTTTTAATTGCTGCGCAATTGTCAACGTGCGCGCTATGCAGGTAATGCCTGATCCAATGGCAATCACGTAGGCGGCGATAGTAAGTGCATAATTGCTGCCGTTAAAATGCTGCTCTGCCGCGCCAATTAAGCAGCCCAAAGTCATCACAAACATGCGGTGCGGTTTTGCCATTGGGCCAGCAAAATTTTGTGCCAAACCATTGGCCCCGCCCAGCACGCGAATATAGGCTGTTTTGGCCGCCAGCAATGCGCCAAGCCAGCCCAGCCAAGGCATCGCAATTGCGTAACCCAACGCGACAATAAATAAACTATCGGCAACGCGATCAGGAATTTCGTTATACAAAACCCCTACTTTAGATTTCTTTCCGCCTTCAATGGCCACCATGCCGTCGAGCATATTGCATAATAATCGCAGCTGAATACACACTGCGGTTAACACCAGCAACCCTGCGCTTGACGGGCTACTAAGTAATACCCATGCGCCTAATAAGGCAGGTGCAATACTTAATACAGATAGTTGATTGGGAGTAATGTTTGACTTAACTAATATTGCAGATAACCAGTTTGCCCATTTTGCACTGCGTGTAGCTAGCGGACGACGGTTAGAATCATTTTCGGCCATGGGCACGGTTTCTCAAAATTGTTGATTGAGTATAGCAAAGCCCATTACATTTTGCTAATTGTTAGCTAGGTGGGTTTAATTGTCGCTTTACGGTTTATGCCTGATTTGATTCAGGGCTTGATGTGGTATTGCTAGGCTTTATACAATTAAAGTCTGCACAGTTAGAATCAACTCATTTAGTTTCAACACGACTAACTTGATCATAGTAAAGAGCCAACCTTGCCATGCGCCCCATTGCGCGCACCGATAGCGTTGCGCCAGAAATGCCATCTATCGTTTTATTTAGCTGTGAATCTTGCTGCAGGCTAACGCCTTGGTATTGCTTTAAAAAGTTAGCATGGCGCACTTCGCCGCCGCGACTTTCTAAATAAGCCAAAATACTGGCTTGCACAATTTTACCATTATCGACCACAAAGCCTGCCGTAATTGGCTCTTCTTTACCAATCTCGTCTAATATCCACGCCGTTTGCGCACCGTTTTTCCAAAACTTAATACGCACTTGTTTTGGCGCATGACCTAAAATTTGCGCTGTTTGGCTGGCAACTTGTTTGGTTACCCAAAAAGTATCAGACTTTGCTGTGCTGCCCGCAAATACGCTTTGCGTAAACTGTTCTGGCGTTAGATAGGTTTCTGCAGGCAACAAAATTGGGCTTGCCAAGAACATGACCAGTCCAATTTGTTGCAACTTTTTTTTACAAGCTATTTTCAAAAATACCCTTAAATTAATTTTAATAAATTAAATCCATTTAACTAAAACATATAACCCATGCCAAGGTTAAAGCGTTTATCGCCCCTGTTTTCAATTGGTTCTTCATCTTTTTCGTCATACATTTGATAATCGGCTTTTAGCACCACTTGCGGTGTTGCCCAAAAGTTAGCCCCCACCGTCCAAACCTTGTTTTTACTACTGCTAACGCGCACGCTGTTAAAAGGTATGTGTGCTTGTGTGTCATATTTTTCGTAGCGAACAAATGGTGCAAAATCCATCTCGCCCGATTTCCATACATGATAAGCTGCTTCGGCAAACCAACCATAAAATGCACTCGGCGTATCGTTGCGGCCAGTTAAGTTGTTAATTTCAGCTGCATTATTTAGATGGCCGCGCGCATACAATGCACGTAAATCAAATTTACCTGTTTGGTAACGCGCATGTGCATCCCACAAGGTTAAGCGTGCATTGCCAATGCCAGCCTCGCTTTGGCCAGTATTGCCCGTAAATACCGAGGCGCCCACTAGCAAGCCATTTATGCCCGTGTAATTAAGCGCGGCGTGTAGTGATAAATCTTCTGCGTCGGCTAATGAGCCTTCTTGATGCGCGGACTTTATACCAACCAGCGGATCATCATATTTTCTGGCACTAAAACCAGAGCTAATACCCACTTGATATTTTAAAGCTGGCAGCACTTCACCATACATTGCAACGCCAGCCTCGCGCCAAGTGGTTGGAATTATGCGCGTTTCGATTTGATTGCGTTCTACACCAAAGTAAGTTGTAGGTTCGTGCGTTTCGTTTAAAAAGCCTGCTGGAATTAAAAATAAACCCACTTTACTATTAATTTTATCGGTAAAGTGAAAATCTAAATACAATTGCTCCATCTCAATTTCACCTGCGTCGCTAGCGCTTGCAATGGCGTGTTCAAGCTCTATTTCTGATCTTAAACTCACCATATCATTAAATTTATTGCCCACATAAAGCACAAAACGCCTGGCGTCTATTTTGTCTTTTGCGTTAGAGCCGCCACTATAATTGTTGTAATTTACCTCACCATAACCGCCAAGGGTTGTATTTAGCATCAAACTTTGTGCTTTACTTGCCTTACCAACAGCCTGCTTGCTTTCTACCTGATCTTTTAGCGATTCAATTTCTTGCTGCAATAATTCAATTTTTTCTTCAATAGTTGCCGCTGCTGCATTGCTTGCAATAAATGCCGTAGCAATAACCAAGCAGATATATTTTTTGCTGAACAATTTATTCAACGCTTCAGTTTTAACATTAATCAAAACTTTCATCGCAAACTCCAGTAATATAAATGATAATGATTCGCATTATAACATTAATATTCCGTCAGTCAATTTGATTCACGTCTTAAACCGCGCATAAAACCGTTAAAATAGCGGCAATAATTATTAAAGATGCATTATGCAATTTACCTTACACAAAACTCCCGACGCCAGTAAAAATGCACTTGCCCGTCGCGGCACTATTCATTTGGCACATGGCGATGTAGAAACGCCTGCTTTTATGCCAGTTGGCACTTACGGCACGGTTAAAGCCATGTCGCCGCTGGAGCTTAAAGAAATAGACGCGCATATTGTGCTGGGGAATACGTTTCATTTATGGCTGCGACCTGGCTTAGAAGTCATTGCTGCGCACGGCGGCTTGCACAAGTTTATGGGTTGGGATGGCCCAATTCTCACCGATTCTGGAGGATTTCAGGTTTGGAGTTTGGGCGCGATGCGCAAAATAAGTGAAGAAGGCGTGAAATTTCAAAGCCCGATTAATGGCGACACCTGCTTTTTAACGCCAGAAGAATCGATGCGCATCCAAAAAGTGCTCAACAGCGATATTGTGATGATTTTTGACGAATGCACGCCATATCCCGCCACCATTAAAGAGGCCAGCGATTCGATGCAACTTTCTCTAACGTGGGCTAAGCGCAGTAAAGTCGCTTTTGATATGTTTCAAGCGATGTCATTATCACAAGTTTTGGAAACTCACCCTTCGACTGACTCAGGGCGAACGGATGAAAAAACCCTCTCTAAAACCGTTCGTCCTGAGATTGTCGAAGGTCATGCAATCAATAACCAAAAAAATGCCCTTTTTGGCATTATTCAAGGCGGCATGTATGAAGATTTACGCGATATATCGCTTGCCGGTTTGGCAAATATTGATTTTGACGGTTTTGCGATTGGCGGCCTTTCGGTGGGTGAACCCAAAGAAGACATGCTGCGCATTTTGGCGCACACTGCGCCCAAAATGCCTGCCAACAAACCGCGATATTTAATGGGTGTTGGCACGCCAGAAGATTTAGTCGATGCGGTATCCAGCGGTATTGACATGTTCGACTGCGTAATGCCCACCCGCAACGCGCGCAATGGCTGGCTGTTTACCCAATACGGCGATATTAAAATTAAAAATGCTGGCTACAAGCATGATCTAAAGCCGCTTGACACCGATTGCAACTGTTATACCTGCCAAAATTTCACCCGCGCTTATTTGCACCATTTACATAAAGTGGGCGAGATTTTAGGCGCGCGTCTTAATACTATTCATAATTTGCATTATTACCAAGTGTTAATGCAAGGCATGCGAGACGCAATTGAGGTAGGCAAGTTTGAATCGTTTAAGTCAGAATTTGCGCTAAAACGCGGGCAATTAAAGACGTTAAGCGAACCAAAAGCCGCATTTTAAATGCTGGCATCAGACATGCACATTACAAAAGAGACGGCAAAAGCACCAATAGCAACCCGATTATTGAAACTAGCCAAATGATTGTTCTAATGACGGGTACACCAAGCGCATATAGCGGCAGGTAAATAATGCGTGCTATTAGATAAATTAAGCTGCCCCAATAACTGTAAACGCTATAAGTATTGCTGACGGCAACAATTAAAACCGCGCTTGCAAATAGTGGAAATGTTTCAAAAAAATTGGATTGCGCCCTTAATAAGCGCCCAGTTAAAGGGTTTAAATCTTGAGTAATCTCATCACGGGC
>JAYTEL010000239.1:0-4839 GCA_043735225.1 Methylotenera sp.
CACCGTAGAACGATAGTTTTGCTCTAATTTAATCACTTTTAAGCGGCTAAAATCGGTGGTTAATTGGCGCAAATTTTCTACGTCCGCGCCGCGCCAGCCGTAAATCGCTTGGTCATCGTCTCCCACTGCGGTAAATTGGCCGCGTACACCTGTCAGCATTTTAACCAGCTTATATTGGCAGGCGTTGGTGTCTTGGTATTCATCTACTAGCAAATATTGCAGCTTGCCTTGCCATTTGTTTAACGCGCTTTCATGCGCTTCAAAAAGCTCTACTGTTAATTTAATTAAATCATCAAAATCAACGGCTTGATAGGCTTTTAGCGTTTGCTGATAAATTTGATACACTTTAGCTGCAGCATGCGTTAAATCCTCATCAGCAGTGGCTTTGGCTTGGTCTGGGTTCACAAAAGCATTTTTCCAAGCCGAGATTTGCCACTGCGTATTTTTGAGCAATTTTTTGTCGGTGGTTGCCAACACGTCGCTTAAAATTTTAAAACTGTCACTAGAGTCCAGTATAGAAAACTGTGGCTTGTAACCGATCAAAGCCGCCTCTTGGCGCAACATTTGCAGGCCAAGCGAATGAAACGTAGCAATCGTCAAGCCTTTGGTGTTTTTGCCAACCATGAGTTTGCTCACCCGTTCTTGCATCTCACGCGCGGCCTTGTTGGTAAAGGTTATCGCGGCGATTTCTTTGGGGTTGTAGCCTGCGATATTGATTAAATAGCCAATTTTTTCGGTAATCACCCGCGTTTTGCCACTGCCTGCGCCCGCTAGCACTAGTAAAGGGCCGTCTAAATATTTAATCGCCTCGCGCTGCGGGCTATTTAATTGAATTAACATGAATTTATTGTAAAGCCAATACTAAAAATACGTGGGGCGGGCTATACTTATGCCAACAATGCTAGTGCAAATAACATTTGCGGGCATATTGTAACTGTT
This sequence comes from Methylotenera sp., assembly GCA_043735225.1. Taxonomy (GTDB): domain Bacteria; phylum Pseudomonadota; class Gammaproteobacteria; order Burkholderiales; family Methylophilaceae; genus Methylotenera_A. The sequence goes on from JAYTEL010000239.1 coordinate 940, forward strand.
TAATAAAGTTTGTTTAATAAAGTTTAGGCGTGGGTTAAGCGCTGCGAATTAAGCGCGTTGATATTGTTTGCCGCACAAATTAAAAATAAAATGCTTTCGTAAAAGTTTGACTAAAGGTTTAAAAGAATTGCCCAAGTTTGACTTAAAAACCATTATTTTCATGTCGATGTTGCTCACCTTCATGTTGTCTATGTTGTTGGCCATTACGCGCTCGCATCATAAAGATTTAAACGGGCCAGGCTATTGGGCGGTTGGCAATTTGGTGATTGGCCTTGGCATGGTGCTGGTGTTAATGCAAATTGATGCGCCTAAGGCTGTTTTTTTACCTGGCATGGCGTTAATAGGCGCTGGTTTGTGCTTATATATTAACGGTATTCAAGCCTTTATTGGCAAAAATCCAGATTATCGTATTCCCATCGTTGTATTCATCTTGCTGGCAATAATTGATGTTTATTTTATGCTTATGCATCGCAATATGCAGATGGCAATTGTGCTAAGCGCGCTTATTTTCTCAGTGATTTATCTCTATAGTGCGCGCTTAACATTTTCGCGAGATGATGGCTTGGTTGGGCATTTATTTTGGATTGTGTCTAGCTTGTATTTGTTAATGGCTTTACTAATGCTGGGCCGCTCAGTATATGCCTCTCGGGCGAGCGTTGAAATGTTTGAAACTTTCACTACCTGGCCGATTAACGCCTACACCTTTATGTTGGGTGCGGTGTCGCAATTTTTCATATCCAGCCTTTTTGTGTTGATATTAAGTTATAAATTGAATCAAAATTTAGAATCAATTGCCACAATTGATGGGCTAACCAGCATATTAAATCGACGCGGATTAGAAGATTCGGCCGCAAAAATGCAAGATATGTGCAAGCGCATTAACTTAAGCATGACGGTTATTTTGATAGATATAGATCATTTTAAAAAAGTAAATGACAAATATGGGCACTTAACAGGTGACGATGTGTTAAGGCACATTGCAAATGTAATTGCAGGCATTTTGCGCGCAAGCGACGTATTTGGCCGTTATGGCGGCGAAGAGTTTTGCGCTTTTTTGCCTAACACCACAGAAAGTGATGCCATAAGTTTAGCAGAGCGTATTCGCGCTGCCATAGAGGCAAGCCCACTTCAATCAGACCTTGCATTAGCGCGCGGCGTGATTAAAACAACCATTAGCATTGGCGTGGCTGATTCGGTGCGCGCTGGATATGATTTTAAAGGTTTGGTAGCTGCCGCAGATGGCGCACTTTATAGTGCAAAAAACAATGGCAGAAATCAAGTGGTGGGCTATACGCAAATTACCCGCGATACTAAACTAATGTCTTAACTAACTTTTGGCTGAATTAACTTTTGGCTAAACTAACTAGAGGCTTAGCTAAATTAATCGTCTAACAAGTTTTTTATAATCGTTAGGCTATGTATTTTGTTGGCATATTGCTTGCTTATAAATCTTTAAGCGTAACATTTTTATAGCTGCCAAATATTGTTCGCATTGTTAGCCGCCACAATCATGCACTGGTTTCGTAGCCTATTATTGCCTTACATTACGCAATTTTTTTGCCCAGCCCTTAAGTGCTAATTTATGTTGTCAAAATGCCATATTTGTTTAAAAGTGAACTTTTAAAGTGGATTAGAAAAATAAAACATGAACGATAGAATAAATAAGACCATTATTTGCAGCATTGTGTTTTTGGATATGATTGATTATTCCATTAAGCCTGATGCCGAACAAGTTGATGTAAAGAATCAATTTAATAGATTAATTAACTTTGCCTTAAAAGATGTTGCGCAAAACGATCGCATTATTGTTGATACGGGTGATGGCGCGGCAATTGCTTGTTCTGGCTCACCTGAAGATGCGCTGTTTATAGCATTGGCGATTCGTGATGAAATTATTAAAACTAACGTCAACAGTAAACAGCCCTTATTTGTGCGCTTTGGTATTAATTTAGGCACTGTGCGCGTGATGAATGATATTAACAGCCAGCCTAATATCATTGGCGATGGCATTAATGTGGCGCAGCGCATTATGAGCTTTGCACAGCCCAATCAAATTTTAGTATCGCGTTCGTATTTTGAAATCACCTCACGCTTATCGCAAGAAATTGCACAGCTATTTGATTATTCGGGTATAAAGCAAGATAAACATGTGCGTGATCACGAAGTGTATTCGGTGCGCTTAAAAAAAGATGTATTGCTTTCTAACGGCCGTTCTGCTGCTCCAAACAGCGCCGCGCAAACAAATCTTTCATCTGCCAAAGCCTTTAACTGGACTTATGCGGCATTAGCTATTCCATTACTGGCAATTTCTGCGGCCTTGATTAAATTGAACGCAGCGCCAATATCACCCGCAATTACGCTTGCTCATATTGCAGAACAAACGAAGCCAATGGAGCAGTTTAAAGCACCTTTAGCCGCCCCAGCACTGACGTCTAGCATCAGTTTAAGTGCATCAACAGGCAATAAAGTGGACAGTCTTATGCCCAATGAGACAATTGAAAAAACACCTGATATTATTGGATTAAAGCAAGCAGTTGCTCAAATTAACAATCAAGTTAATAATCAAGACAGCAATCAGCTCAACATTCATGACAACAATCAGCTAAACACTCAAAGCAACGCTCACGACAACACTCACGGCAACAAACAAGCCAAATTAAAACCAGTTAATAAAAAAGCAATCAAGAAATCACTAGAAGAGTTACCGCCCGAATTTGTGTCGCCCAAAAAAGAGGTGGCAGAGAAGCCTCATCCTTCAGAAGATATAGTCAAGCCAGCTATGACTCATCCAGATAAAGTAGCTGATAAAGGTCAGGCAACAAAACCCAACAATAAATCAGCATGGCAAGGTATTAAAGATAGTGTGGCAAATGGTAGTGAAAAGCAATGCACGCAAGCGCAAATTGCCATGAGCCAATGTCATTGATTTTTGTGTTGTCGCTTAAGACTAGCTTTTAAACACTAGTATCGTCTGCGCCTGTTGTAACAGTGTTAAAAGCGGTTTCCGAGTGACTGATAACTGATTCTTCAATCTTGCTAGATTCTATCGACTTTATCTTCACATCACGGTTTGATTCAATTATCGCCTCACGGCACATTGCAATCATCGCCTCGCGGCTTTGCGGCGTTTCTAAACTCACGCGACCAATTGCGCCGCTGCGGTAATCAGTTAAAAATGCCATCGCAGTTTTTTCAATGTCCCACAAGCCTGCTTGATTTTTACCAGAGGTGCGCTTATAACTGCGGCGTTTGGCAATGGCTTCAAGTAAATCCACGCCGTCCATTTTAAACACATCTAAAAAGCCACCTTCGTGTTTCATGGTGTTCAGTTTGTATCGCGCATTGATTAATTCAGGATAGTTTTGCAATAAATTATTAGCCAAAAAAGTTGCTACATCTTCGTCAATCACCGCATTGCGGCCAATGGCATGGCTGGCAGCCAGCATGTAACCGTCAGGTTCGTATGCAATTTTTGGCCACATCATGCCTGGTGTATCAGTAATACTAAACGTGGCATCCAGTTCAAAGCGTTGCTGGCTTTTAGTTACCGCTGGTTCATCGCCCACTTTGGCCACACGGCGGTTTAATAGCGCATTCATCAGCGTGCTTTTACCCACGTTGGGAATGCCCATAATTAACGCCCGCAGCGGCTTTAAATGCGTGCCACGGTGCGGGGTAAGCTTACGACAATGCGCGATGATTTTTTTGGCTTCGCCAGCTTTTTTGCAAGAAAGCGCAACCGCTTTGGTATTAGGTAAGTTGTTAAAGTAATTCAGCCACGCTTCGGTCGCTTTTGGGTCAGCAAGGTCAGCTTTGTTGAGCACTTTTAGATTTGGACGTTGGCGAAATAAGCGCATATCGTTAATCACGGGATTATGCGATGCCTCTGGCACGCGTGCA
>JAYTEL010000240.1:0-1641 GCA_043735225.1 Methylotenera sp.
GCGTTGATGACGCGCTTGGCAATTTCTAACTGGTATTTTTGCAAGCTTACTTTGGTTAATTGCCCCAGCATGTAGGTTTGCACAAACAAGGCCGATAAAGTCGTCATTGTTGCATTATTAAATAATGCTACCGTGTTATTTAATAATGCTCTTTGTGCACAAAATCGATATAACACATTGATTTGTAACCATACTTTGGCGGGCGGGTTTGCTTGACTAAACATACGCCATTTCACCATATTACAGGCTGCGTAAAGGGTGCGCGCAATTAACAAAGATAAATGGTCTGCTTTGGTATTAAGCGCAATTATTTGCTGGGCTTTGCTGTGCTCAGCAATTTGTTCGATGATTTTAAGCTGATAAATATAGGCTTGACGACAGTAGCTGTAGCAAATTTCAAACATGCTATTTTCAAGTTCTAACTTCATATTTTCTACACTAGAAAATTGCGTAGAAAGCTTTTCTAAGCGGCCAAAATTCAGCGATTCTAAATTAAAAATAAAATCATACTGCTGTTGCAAAGATAGGGTTGCAGCACCTTCTGCAGGATTGATTAACTGCACTAATTGTTGCGTAGCAAATTGCAATGCATTTAAATCGCTCATTTCTTTTAGCTGATTAACCCAAGCAATCAGGGAGTTCGATTTTTTATCAGCGTTTAAATTTAATATTTTTTGTATAAAATTATTCATTTAATAATGAGTGTGCTTAACCAATAAATTAACGTTAACATAGCCTAAAATCCTTAAATATATAACAGAAAATTCAGCGTAAGGCATTCAAATATAATCGACAATCATAGAACAATCAATTGTTACTTTAAGATACAGACTTTCTTTTAGAAAGCACAAATAAATGGCACGTTAATTTGCATTTAATTTTGCGTGTTAACATAGCATTTTATTGTAAAAGTACTCAATTCATGACTATTCGCACTCGTTTTGCGCCCAGCCCAACAGGCTTTTTACACATTGGCGGCGCGCGCACCGCACTGTTTTCTTGGGCTTATGCCAAAAAAAATAGTGGTCAATTTATTCTGCGCATTGAAGATACCGATGTAGAGCGCAGTACGCCAGCAGCCGTGCAAGCCATTATGGACGGTATGCAATGGCTGGAGCTAGATTTTGATGAGGGTCCGTTTTATCAAATGCAGCGTTTGGATACTTATAAAAAAGTGCTGCAAAGCATGCTGGACGCGGGCACTGCTTATTACTGTTACAGCAGTAAAGCTGATCTAGAAGCCTTGCGAGAAGCGCAAACGCTGGCGGGCCAAAAGCCGCGTTACGATGGAAAATGGCGGCCAGAAGCGGGCAAAACAATGCCGCAAGTGCCCAGTGATACGTTGCCTGTCATCCGCTTTAAAAACCCGCAAACTGGCGTTGTGGTGTGGGATGACTTAGTAAAAGGCCGTATAGAAATTGCCAATAGCGAGCTAGACGATTTGATTATTGCCCGCGCAGATGGCACACCCACTTACAATTTTTGCGTGGTAGTGGATGATTATGAAATGGGCATTACGCAGGTGATTCGCGGTGACGACCACGTGAATAACACGCCGCGGCAAATCAACATGCTGATTGCCTTGGGGGCAACCATTCCAAAGTACGCACACCTTTCGATGATTTTGGGCGATGACGGTCA
>JAYTEL010000241.1:0-1922 GCA_043735225.1 Methylotenera sp.
AAGTTGTTTCATTTGGCCAAGTGATGCGATTAAAGTTAGTAGATTAAATATGTCTGAACATCGCATATTACTTATCGAAAATCCAGCCTCACTTTCGGTTGATTTAGGTGGATTGAGAATACGCCGTGACGGTTTTGATGATGCCTTTGTGCTGCCGCGTGATATAGCTGTGTTATGTCTGCATCACCACACCATACAAATATCGGTTCAATCCTTGCGAGTGCTAGCTCAAGCAGGCGTGAGTGTTATGGTTACAGATGAAATTCATCATCCATGTGCATGGTTGTTGCCGCAACTGGGCAATGGCGATTTAGTAAGGCGTCTGCGTCAGCAAATGGCGTTAGATGTCAGTTCTGCTAAAGGTAAGTTATGGCAAGCGTTAGTGCAAGCTAGGCTTAACACGCAAGCAGCCAATTTGCGGGCATTAAACCGCAAAGGTGCATTGCGTTTAGAGCGATTAGCGAATGAAGTCCAGCATTCGGACAAAACCAAATGTGAAGGTCAAGGCGCAAAACATTATTGGGCGTACTTGTTCGAAGAAGATTTTAAACGCGAAAAACAAGGCGCAGAAGATCCAATGAATGCGCGCCTTAATTTTGGTTATGCAGTATTGAGGTCTATGGTAGCGCGTTCATTAGTATTAGCTGGCTTGAACCCCGCACTGGGCTTGGGGCACAGTAATATGGAAAACCCGTTTAATTTAGCCGATGACTTTATAGAGCCATATCGCTTTGTGGTAGAACGCCATGTAGCGTTGGGTGATAGTGGCGATTTTGCCAATGAGTTTGACGGTGCTGCGCGTAAGCAAGTACTTGGTTTTGTAGAGCAAGAAATTAAATTGAATGGCGTAGGCTATAGATTACCTGCGGCAATTAACGAAAGTGTTGCTAGTTTTGTACGTGTGTTAGACGGTAGAGCTAAGCAATTAACGTTGCCACAAGATGTTATTGCACAACCTAATGATGAATCATGGGCGTAAATGGCTGGCGCGTAATGTGGGTAATATGCGTTTACGACTGCCCAATGATAGATTCAGAAGCGAGGCATGATTACACCGTATTTCGCCGTAGTTTATTGCAAGAAAACTTTGTTCAGTTACAAAATTCGTTGTATGTGCACCATTTTCCAACCATTGCAGTAGGTGAAGCGACCATTATAAGGTTGCGTCCACTCATCCCAAAAGACGCACAAGTGGCATTTTTTATTGTCACAGATAAACAATATGGTATGACCAAAGAGTTTTTTGGTACGCGCCCCACAAGAAAAAAGCCCAACATGCCAGAGCAAGTTGAGCTTTTTTAACAACTATTACCTTTTAAAACAATAGATTAAAAATAATCTATTTTATCAGGCATTCCGATGGTGGGGTATCGGAACCACCAAGGTGGTAATTTTAATCTCAATATTTGCTATTGCGGCAACTAGGCCCAACTAATTTTTTGAGATTTATCTCTAAAAATTAGTTGGGCTAAATTTTATTTTAAAATTATTCGGCTAAAACTTTTTCTAAATAAAACCAAGGCACAGCGCGGTTATGCGCGGCATTTATAATCACAACTTGCCCAGCTTTAACATCAATCGGCGCGTCAAATAAATAGGCGCATTGTTGCCAATTGGATACCTTGGATGTCTGCGACGGGTGATTTTCAAACAACACTTTTTGGTCGCCATTCATGTCAAGTTGCATCCATTGCACTAGTCCGAAGCAGTTGCCAGCGGTTTTTACTGGTATATGCAGGATTTTGCTTTGCGCGGGAAAGTCACTTTCAGCTTCAAAATTAAAACTAAACGCGGCAACGCCATCGCTTAGCAACTCAATATTCAAATCGTTGCGGGCAATCATGCGTTTGTTCGAGACGATTTTGTTAAAGCCTTGCAAGTTAAAGCCAAACGAATCTTCAACCAACAAATTACGGCGAATA
>JAYTEL010000242.1:0-13970 GCA_043735225.1 Methylotenera sp.
CCGATGATAAAAAGTGAGAACGCACGCCCCAATGTTTGGGTATATGTGGATATTCAAGACCGTGATTTAGGCGGCTTTGTAAAAGAGGCTAAAACCATGCTAGATAAAGAATTGCAGCTGCCCGCAGGCTACTCAATTGCATGGTCGGGGCAGTTTGAATATTTTGAGCGTGCCTCAAAACGGTTAAGTTATGTTGTACCCATGACGCTGAGCATTATTTTCATCTTACTATTTTTGGCCTTTAAACGCATTACACCAGCGATTATTATTTTGGGTAGCCTGCCGTTTGCCTTGGTTGGCGCGGTGTGGTTTCTTTATTTTTTAGGGCATCACTTTTCCATTGCCAGCGGTGTGGGCATGATTGCTTTATCTGGGCTGGCGGCTGAGTTCGGCATCATCATGCTGGTGTATTTAGATGATGCTATAGAGCGCTACCGCGCCGCAGGCAAGCTCAATAATAAAGAAGATTTATACGCAGCATTGATTGAAGGCGCGGCTTTACGGGTGCGGCCAAAAGCCATGACAGTTGCAGTGATATTGGCGGGGCTAATTCCTATTTTAATTGGCACGGGTACTGGCTCAGAAGCCATGAGCCGCATTGCCGCACCCATGGTGGGTGGCATGCTCACTGCGCCATTGCTTTCTTTATTTGTGTTACCTGCGGCTTATATGTTGTTAAGCAGGCAATGGCTAAAAAGTGCAAGTCAATCAATTATTTTGAATAAAATTAAGGTGTTAAATGATTGAAATTATTCCCAACTTTCACCCTGCTGTGGTGCATTTTCCCATTGCGCTTACACTTGTTGCTTTTGCTGCTGCGTTAATTTCGCAGCTTTTTAAAAAGCGCGTATTTGCAAATCAATTAGCCACTGTTTCGCATTATCTATTATGGTTGGCCGCTATTAGTGGTGTTGTTGCTGTCGCTTTTGGATGGCTTGCTTATAACTCGGTTAATCACGATGATGCAGGCCATGTTGCAATGGGCGTGCATAAATTGTGGGCATTTTCAACAACTGCTGTACTCGTTTTGCTCGCCTTGTTTGATTTTAAACAGCATCAATCAAACACAATTATGCCAGTTTATTTGGTTTGCTTACTCGGGCTATCTAGTGTTTTAGTTGGCGGCACTGGCTTGCTAGGTGGTGAAGTGGTTTTTAGGCACGGCATTGGCGTTATTTCTTTGCCAGCACAAGATGGCGCTGAAGAAATGTTATATGAAAACGGCTCAAGTGCTGCGCATGAACATGGTTTGCATGAGCATGGTTTGCATGAGCATGGTTTAGCCGAACATGGATTACCTGAGAACCCTAGGCCGCAAACTAAGCCTAATCATGATGCAAAAGCGGTGCCTGATGTGCATAAATCTGCGATGCAAAGCCATGAGCTGTCGACAATGCCAATTGATGAGGCAACGCAAGCGCTCGTCCATAAAGCGACCAATTCAACTGAAAATCAAGCACATGAAATTAGTGATAAACAACTTTCTAACGTGCAAGATGAGTCGAAACCACACACGCATCAACACAAGAAATAATTATTTAAATTTAACTATCAAATTTAATTTTCTAAACATAAATTTTCTAAACATAAAATTTTTATACTAAAAGGTGACCATCATGACAAAACAATCAACACACAAGATAAGTTTATTAGCTGGTTTAATTACAGGCTTGTTGGCTTTAAACTGTTCAGCAGAAACCACCCATGCCTCCAATGCTAGTTCTAACTTAGGTTATAAATCGAGTTTGAGCGGCTTTAAATCAATTAACGACAATGCAGATAAGTTAACAGCTAACGATTCGATGGAAGAGATAAAAAGCAGGGATCACAGCAAAATGAGCGCTGAAGAAATGAACAATATGGACCACAGCAAAATGGACCATAGCAAGATGAGCGCAGATGAGATGAAAGACATGCCTGGTATGGATCACAGCAAAATGAAGCCAGATGATATGAAAGGCATGGATCATAGCAAAATGAGCACTGAAGAAATGAAAAATATGGATCAAAGCAAGATGAACCAGAGCAATATGGACCACAGCAAAATGGACCATAGCAAAATGGATCACAGTAAGATGAGTGCAGATGAGATGAAAGACATGCCTGGTATGGATCACAGCAAAATGAGCGCCGATGAGATGAAAGACATGAAAGCGGCACCAACAGCAGCTTCAAAACCTGCAAAAGTAAAAAAATCAAAACCATCTAAAAAACTGTCTAAGCCAGTTTTGCCTGCAAAAGCTAATCCCCATCAAAACCATCAAATGTAGGTGACCGTATGACAAACAATCAATTACATGTGAAACCGCTTTTAGCGCTGCTACCCGTGCTGTTGGCTAGCTGCGCTACATTTAGTCCAGATGGCGGTTTTAATAACGTCGAAAAAACCACGCAACATTTTATTAAGCAAAAACCCATGTGGGCAACCACAATCGAGCAAAAAGAAGCGGCTACTCGACAAGTGAATGGTTTGCTTACTCAGCCCTTAAGTGAGAATGATGCAGTGCAAGTGGCGTTACTTAATAATCCACAATTGCAGGCTGATTTTTATGCGCTACAAATTGCCGAGGCAGATTTAGTGCAAGCAGGGCGATTGCCAAATCCAAAATTTAGCATGTTGTACGCTAAAAATAATGGAGATTTTAAAATAGAGCAGATTCTGACATGGAATGTGCTTGCATTATTAACAATGCCTAAAGCCACTGCAATTGAGAAACAGCGCTTTGCCGCCACACAAAATGCAGTTAGCATGCGCGTGCTTAATATGGCTCAACAAACTAGAGTAGCCTATTTTAATGCGGTTGCAGCTGATGAAAGTTTACGTTATTTAACGCAAGTAAATAGCTCGGCCAAGGCCACGGCAGAATTTGCCAGACGCATGAAAAAAGAGGGCAATTTTAACAGTTTAGATTTGGCGCGTGAGCACGGGTATTATGCCGATGCCGCTTTAGATTTAGCGCGTGCTGAAAATGCTAAAACGCAAGCAGATGAGCATTTAACGCAGCTATTAGGCTTGCCTGATAGCACGGCTTTCAAACTGCCAGAGCGCTTGCCCGATTTGCCAAAAAATAGTGATTTGCTCAAACAAGTCACGGCGGGCGAATTTAATAATCGCCTTGATTTGCAAAAAATGAAACAAGAAACTGAGGCGTTAGCACAGCAATTGGGTTTAACTAAAGTGACGCGCTTGATTAACGTGTTGGAAATAGGCCCAGCTCGCGTATTAGAGGGGCGACGCGGCGACCCGTACAAAAAAGGTTTTGAAATTGGGTTTGAATTGCCGATTTTTGACTGGGGCGGCGCAAAAGTAAAGCGCGCCGAAGCGCAATATATGCAGTCTGTCAATGAGGTTTCGGCAAAGGCAATAAGCGCCGCATCTGAAGTGCGTGGCAGTTACAATCAATATCGCACCAATTATGATGTTGCTAAGCATTATCGCGATGAAATTGTGCCGCTGCGTAAACGCGTGTTGCAAGAAAATTTGCTGCGCTACAACGGTATGTTAATTGGGCCATTTGATTTAATGATGGACGCCCGAGCGCAAGTGTTGAGTGTAAATAGTTATATTGAAGCCTTAAGAGATTTTTGGATTGCCGAAAGCGATTTAGAAATGTCATTAATTGGACAGCCAATGAATGCAGGAGACAATTAATATGTTGAATAGACGAAATTTTTGCAAAAATTTTATAAGCATGGCAGGCGCCGCAGTTACATTAAGTACAGTTAGTAAAGTTGCAATGGCGCGTTTACCAGAAATTGTACAAGCACAAACCGCTGACACGCAGCCATTATTAATCCCCAGTACTGGCCGGCCGTATATGCCTGTAACGACCTTAAATGGCTGGAGTTTGCCATGGCGAATGAACAATAATGTCAAAGAGTTTCACCTTGTGGCAGAGCCTGTCAAGCGCGAAATGGCGCCTGGCATGGTGGCTAATTTGTGGGGTTATAACGGCCAAAGTCCAGGGCCGACGATTGAAGTGGTAGAAGGCGACCGCGTGCGTATTTTTGTCACTAATCGCTTGCCCGAGGTCACGACCATCCATTGGCATGGCCAGCGTTTGCCCAATGGTATGGACGGCGTAGCGGGCCTGACGCAAGCGCCGATTCAGCCTGGCAAAACTTATGTGTATGAGTTTGAGGCCAAACGTGCTGGCACCTTTATGTATCATCCGCACGCCGATGAGATGACGCAAATGGCCATGGGCATGATGGGCAGCTGGATTACGCACCCTAAAAATTCAAGCCAGCACAAGGTTGATCGCGATTTTATATTTTTGCTTAATGCTTATGATATTGACCCAGGTAGTTACACGCCGCGTACCAATACCATGCTGGACTTTAATTTGTGGAGCTTTAATAGCCGCGTTTTTCCTGGTATTGCGCCGCTGTTGGCCAAAAAGAATGACAAAGTACGCATTCGCGTGGGTAATCTCACTATGACTAACCATCCTATTCATCTGCATGGGCATGAATTTGAAGTGACTGGCACCGATGGCGGCTGGGTGCCCAAAACCGCGCGCTGGCCAGAAGTCACCACCGATATTGGTGTAGGCCAAATGCGCGCGATTGAGTTTGTGGCAGACGCATTAGGCGATTGGTCGCTGCATTGCCATAAATCGCATCACACCATGAACGCCATGGGGCACGATGTACCCAATATGATTGGCGTCAATCAAAAAGGTATTTCAAATGCGTTTTCTAAACTTGTGCCCGATTATATGAGCATGGGCGAAACGGGCATGGCAGAAATGACTGAAATGAGCGACATGATGCCAATGCCTTTGCCCGAAAATACCCTGCCAATGATGACTGGCAAAGGCCAATTTGGCAATATTGATATGGGCGGTATGTTTACCGTATTAAAAGTGCGCGAATCTATTGCCATCAATAACGTTGACCCTGGCAATTACAAGCACCCAAAAGGCAGCCTAGCGTATGAGTTGGCAGATAACGCAGACATGCCAGCAGCCACTAAACAAGAGGGTACGTCTGCAACTAAACCTGCCATAGAATTAAACGTGAGAAAGCCAATGAGTGGCGCTGGACATAAAATGGAGCATTAAAATATGACGAAATTCATCATCATAAAATACATCGTCACCGCTGGCGTGGTGGTGCTTGTGTCAGAATTTGCCAAAGCCAGCGACAAGCTGGGCGGACTGGTGGCCTCACTACCATTGGTAACGTTGCTGGCACTGATATGGCTTTATGTCGAAAAGCAGCCCGTGAGCAAAATTGCCAATCATGCTTATTACACATTTTGGTATGTGATTCCCACGCTGCCCATGTTTTTGCTGTTTCCATATCTGCTGCCAAAATGGGGCTTTTGGCTGACATTGATTGCTTGTATTATTTTTACATTAGTCGTTTTTTACGTTTATGCCATTGCGCTAAAACAGTTTGGTATTAACTTGCTGTGAGTGTTTTAAAAAGATGGGATATTTTTTGTAGAATCGTGGATAACTTTGGCGATATTGGCGTCTGCTGGCGCTTGGCGCGGCAGTTACAGCGCGAACATGGCCTGCAAATTCGGTTGTGGATTGATGATTTGCAAGCGGCGCAACAGATTATTCCTAGCTTAAATGTTGCTGAAAATGCCCAATTATGCGATGAAATTACCATTATAAAATGGCATGAAAATGCAAATTTTAGCCAAGCCGCAGATGTGGTGATTGAAGCGTTTGCTTGCGAATTGCCAGCGACCTATTTGGCGGCGATGGCGCGAAATAAATTAGCCAACATGGAAAGTAAATGGATAAATTTAGAATACTTATCAGCCGAAACTTGGGTGGCAGATTTTCATGCCAATCCTTCACCGCAAAACTTTATCAATTCAAATCATGGTTTAACACGCTACTTTTACTTTCCAGGCTTTACACAAGCGACTGGCGGCTTGATTAGAGAAGATGAAACAAGTGGCTTGACTGGTGAAGCTGACATTGCCGTGCAATTGCAAACCGTTATTAATCCTCACCCGCATGCGGTCGAGGGTGCGCGACAGCGTGTCAGAGGGGCGGCGCAAGTTAATTTACATGTCGATACTTTCTCCAACCTCTCTGATGGAACAACTAAGCAGCAGACTAGGCTGACAAACGACATCAGCCAAGTCATTGCTAATCCCGCAGGCGGGAGAGAGGTTGATGGACTAAAACCTTTGAGCGCTTCTTTATTTTGCTATCCGCACGCACCTATTTACGCATTACTCGACGCGTATTCCAGATCAACCCACGTCATTAATTGCTATGTGCCAGCCAGCAGCATTCTGCCGCAAATCACTGCATATTTTGGTGTAGCAACCATTAAAGTTGGCGATTGTTTCACCCGCGAAAATCTACATGTACATATTCTGCCTTTTTTATCGCAAGCCGATTACGACCAACTTTTGCGTGAATGTGACCTTAACATTGTGCGCGGCGAAGATAGCTGGGTGCGCGCAATTTGGGCGGGCAAACCGTTTATCTGGCAGCCTTATTTTCAAGATGAAAACACCCATATTAAAAAGCTAAGCGCATTTTTAGATTTATTTTATGCAGATTTCGATGCAAAACAGGTGGTTTGCGAGGCGCATTCTGCTTGGGTTTCAGGGCAGTTTTCTATAGAAACATGGCATACTTACCTAGAAAATATTTCCGCAATCAAGGCCTATACGCGCCTGCAAAGTAATAAGCTAGCAAAGCAAACCGATTTAGCCAGCAAACTGGTGACTTTTTGCAATCAGCTTTAGTAATTTTTAAAGTCTAAAACCTATAAAAAACCTGAAACTAGTTTAAATTTAAGACTTTAGGTATAATGCGCGGCTTAAGAATTTTACTCCAAAATTTAACTCATTTCACAGTAAGGCAAACGTAATGAAAACAGCACAAGAACTTCGCGCAGGTAACGTGATTATGGTCGATGGTACGCCACTTGTAGTGGTAAAAGCCGAATACAACAAATCTGGTCGCAGCACTGCGGTTGTAAAAATGAAGTTTAAAAACTTGTTAACCGATGCGCCTAGCGAAACTATTTACGGCGCGGGTGACAAATTTGAAATTATTGTGCTAGAGAAAAAAGAAGTCACTTACAGCTATTTTGCCGACCCAACTTATGTGTTTATGGATGCTGATTATAACCAAGTAGATGTTGATGCTGAGTTTATGGAAGATGCCCTGCCATACATGGAAGATGGCATGACTTGCGACGTGCGTTTTTACGACGGCAAAGCCATTTCAATTGAGCTGCCAACCACGGTTGTACGTGAAATTGCTTACACCGAGCCTGCTGTTAAAGGTGACACTTCTGGCAAAGTAATGAAGCCAGCTAAATTAGCATCAGGTTTTGAGTTTCCTGTGCCATTATTTTGCGCTCAAGGCGATAAAATTGAGATTGATACCAGAACAGGCGAATATCGCAACCGCGTTTTAAAATAAGTTCGTTTGTTAAAGTAAGCTGTTCAAGCTAATAAAAAGGACGCTAGAGGCGTCCTTTTTATTGTGAATAAAGGTTAGTATAAAGTTCCTAGGTTAAAGCCTTACGGCGTAAGCCAAACAAGCCCATGATGCCAGAACCAAACAGCCATGCAGCGGCTGGTAGAGGGACGGCAGAGGGATTCCCATATTTTGTAAATACACCGACTTCCAAATTATCCATTGCCCATGATTCGTCATTTAGAGTTTGATTGCCAGTACCGAATATAAAAAACTGTATTGTTGCGGATGAACCCGTGTGAGCAAAATCAGAGAAAATTGGGTCTGCACCTAAATTATAAGCGCTATCCAAATAAAAACCTCCTTGAGTAAAGCCTAAATCCTGACGGCGTGCAAGCTCAACGCTTGGAGGAGGAGAATAGCTTTGAATTTGATTGGGTGTTGCATTAGCAAATGATTCACTGAATAAAGTATTGCCGTCAATTACAATTTTAAAGAAATCGCCCGCTGGAAAAACACCTGTTCCATCGAGTGAATCAATCGCAGCGAATAAAAATTTTAAACTAATAGTGTCATGAATTGGTAAACTATTTAGACTAAGCGAGATAGTATTTCCTGTTTCACTACGTAAAAAATTTCCGCCAAACTGATTTCCGGCTGGGCCAAGTCCAGCATAACCTTGCACACCTGTTAAGGTTGCTGTGCCAGGTGATATTTCAGAAGCTAAAGCTCCGTCGAAATCTGTAGAAAATACGACAGTGGAAAGTGCATTATTTGCATGGCCAATAGCAAGTAAAAATGAGACTAAATATAGACGATTTTTCATAGAATTTCCCCCTTTTAGTTGGTTGCATAAAATTTATAAAAACATAATATTCCTAAAATTGCGGGGGGCAATAGCCCATATGGGCTATACATATTAAGATATTTAATTGTACTTTTGTTTATTACATAGCGTAAAAGCTTGTCGTTTTATACTTATTTTTGTCATTCCGCACTTGATTCGGAATCTTTTTGAATGAAATTGATTAGATTGCGGGTCAAGCTCGTAATGACAGTATAACCAGCTCGTAATAACAGTTTAACAAGGGTGTAATAGCAGTTTTACAAATCCGCACAACAACTTTACTAACTGGTGGATCATTTTTTTGCTAATCCTTAAAATTGAACAAGCGCAATAACACAACCAATTATTGATGTTGCTGCAGCGCCCATTCTATGTGCTCGCGCAGCAATTCATTATGATCATGCTTACGAGATTTTAATGCGCTAATTACCTCAACCGAGCTAGGCGCATTGCCTAAACCCACAGCAATATTACGCAGCCATTGCGTGTAGCCAATTCGGTAAATCGCGCTGCCAGCCATGTTTTGCTTGAACTCTGCCTCGCTCCACGCAAAACATTCTACCAAGCTAATATCGTCCAAACCATTGCGCACATTAAAGTCTGGCTCGGTCGTTATTTCTGCAAATTTATTCCATGGGCACACCAATTGACAATCGTCGCAGCCATACACGCGATTGCCGATTAACGGCCTAAACTCTAGCGGGATTGCGCTTTTAAGCTCAATGGTTAAGTATGAAATACAGCGCCGCGCATCTACTTCATACGGCGCGGTAATCGCGCGGGTAGGGCATATATCAATACAGGCGCTGCAACTGCCGCAATGATTACTGGCGCTCTTGTCAATCGGCAATGGTAAATTGGTGTAGATTTCACCGATAAAAAACCATGAGCCGTGATTTTTATTTATCAGCAAAGTATGCTTGCCGCGCCAACCTAAACCAGCTTTCTCTGCCAACGCTACCTCAAGCACTGGCGCGCTATCTGTAAATACTCTGTATTCAAAATCAGGTACATTTTCAGCGATCTTATCGCACAATTTTTGCAATTTTTGCCGCATGACTTTGTGGTAATCACGGCCTAAAGCATATCTTGAAATGAATGCTTGGTCGCCATCCTTAATTACATGCCAACTATCTTTAGCTTTAGGCGGATAATAATCTAGCCTAGCCGAAATTACGCACACCGTATTTGCCACTAAATCGGCAGGTCGCGTGCGTTTTGCGCCATGTTTTGCCATATAATCCATGTCACCATGAAAGCCTTTTTTTATCCACGCCTGATGTTCAATTTCGGCAGACGACAAGTCATTATCGGCAATGCCAATTTCGGCAAAGCCCAATTCACGCCCCCAGCGCTTGATGTCGGCCGCCAGCTTTTGGAAATCGTTGCTAGGTTTTAAATGCATAATCCGAATGATATTACATTAGTATTGGATGACGAAGCGGCAACGTTGGCCTGCGGCGCACGCTTTGCCAATGTTTTGCAAGCTGGCTTAAATATTTATTTGCACGGCAATTTAGGTGCTGGCAAAACCACCTTTGCGCGCGGCGTTTTGCATGGTTTGGGGCATATGGGCAAAGTAAAAAGCCCGACATACGCATTGTTAGAATCGTATCATTTTGCACAATTTAATGTTTATCATTTTGATTGTTATCGTTTTACTGATGAAGAAGAATGGGAAGCCGCTGGTTTTAGAGAGTATTTCAACCCGCAAAGCATTTGCATAATTGAATGGCCAGAAAAAGCCGAACACATACTGCCAAAACCAGATATTGATGTAAAACTTTCGCTTTATAACACTGTGCATGATGAAAGTATTGGGCGTCAAATTCAATTGTTGGCAAATTCAGTTTTAGGTAAACAATGTTTAAACAGTTTTTAAAAGTTAGTCTTAACGTTTGCGTATTTGCCAGCTTGTTAGTTGCTAATATTGGCGCGCAAGCGGCCAGCAATACGGTTACAGCTGCCCGTGTGTGGCCCGCGCAAGAGTATACGCGCATCGCGTTTGAATCGACTTCCACTATAAAATATCAGCTGATTATTTTAAAAAATCCCGATCGATTAGTGTTGGATATTGAAGATATTGAGCTTAACAATGCCTTAAAAACGCTGTCGGATAAAATTTTATCGGGCGATCCTTATATTAAACAAGTGCGAGTGGCTAAATATAAGCCAAATGTGGTGCGCATTGCTGTTGATTTAAAAGGTGAAGTAAAGTCCAATTTATTTGCGCTGGCGCCTGCAGGAGAATACAAAAATCGGCTGGTGCTAGATATTTATCCGCTGCAAGATGAATTAATGAGCATGCTTGATAAAAAAATAAATAAACCTGAGCCTGATAGTGACATGAATCAACCTGTGTTAAAACCAGTGATAGAGCCGCTTCCACCAAGTGAGCCAGATGAATCAGCCCAGCCGCAAGTACTGCCCAAGCCAATTGACAATAAATCTGAGGCGATAAAAAATGAAGCTACAAAAGCAGAAACTTTTAAAAATGAAGCAATAAAAAATGAAGCGATAAAAAATGAAGCAATAAAAAAAGAAACGCCAATAAAAAATAAAGAGGGCGATAGACTGATTACCATTGCAATTGATGCTGGTCACGGCGGAGAAGACCCTGGCGCGCGCGGCGCAAACGGTAGCCATGAAAAAGACATCACCTTAAAAGTAGCCAAAAAACTAAAAGAAAAAATTGACGCAGAACCCAATATGCGCGGCGTTTTAACGCGTGATGGCGATTATTTTGTGCCGCTGCACGGCCGTGTGGTTAAGGCGCGTAATGCCAAAGCCGATCTATTTGTTTCGATTCACGCCGATGCATTTACCAATCAATCGGCACGCGGCTCATCAGTTTTTGCGCTGTCAGAAAAAGGTGCAACTAGTGCAAGCGCGCGTTATTTAGCCAAAAAAGAGAATGAATCTGACTTAATTGGCGGCGTTAGCTTAGATGATAAAGACCCCGTATTGGCGCGCACCTTACTGGATTTATCGCAAGCTGCCACCATTAACGATAGTTTAAAATTAGGCAAAGCCGTGCTCGGCCACATTGGCGAGATTAATAAATTGCATAGCAGCCGCGTCGAGCAAGCGGCTTTTGCGGTGCTAAAATCGCCAGATATTCCATCGATATTGGTTGAAACAGCGTTTATTAGCAACCCAGAAGAAGAAAGAAAACTAAACGATGAGTCTTATCAAGCCAAACTAGTTGATTCTATTTTTAGCGGTATTAAAAAATATTTTTCTAGTAATCCTGCTTTAGCAAAAACTAAAGTTGCCAAAGATTAACCTGTTTTAAAATCTTTCTGATTTAATACTTAACAATATCGGTTTCGCGCGCCGTTTGGCCATAACCAGCTTGGGTTAGCAGGGCGCGTTCAATATAGCTATTTACTTGCTTTCTTAACGCGTTGACGCTATTTCTATCTACAAAAACTTGTGGAAATTTATAACTTAACCAAGCGTACAAGCTGATATTTTGGCTTAAGTTTTCGGCTTCTTGCAAATATTTAGAGTTGGTACTATTAATCCATTTAGGCGCTACGGGCAATGCTCTGGGAGCCAATATATAAGCGCTTTGCAGGCACATTAAAAAATAGTCTTTTTCAATAGTAGTATTAACAGAAATTGGTGCACATGCAAAAACAAACTTGTCTTTTAAGGCCATTTTAGGTGCAAATTGGTCCACCAACAGTGCTTGCGCGTGCAAAGTTGAAACGCTACTTAATGCAAATAAAGCATTTTCAAATTTTAATTTTTGCGCGAAATAGTCTAAACATTCTGCCAGTTTTGTCGAGTGCATTTTAGTTGCAATATCTGCTAGTTGATTAAAGTTTGGGGCGATTGGCAGTTTCAATATTTCACATGTATCGTCAGTCGCTAGCATGTGCTCGATATGAAAGCGCTCATCGTCCTCCATTATGTTTACAAAACCTGTTTCGTAAATGCCAAAACGGCCTGCGCGGCCAGCAATTTGGCGCACTTCGGTGGCATTTAGCAAGCGCGATGCGAAGCCATCAAACTTAAAAATATTGGCAAAGATTACTCGCCGAATCGGCAAATTTAAGCCCATACCAATGGCATCGGTTGCCACTAAAATATCGGCCTGGCCACTACAAAAACGTGCCGATTCGTGTCGGCGCACTTCGGGTGATAGCGCGCCGTAAATGCTGGCGACGTTAAACCCCCATTGCCGAAATCTGGCCGAAAACGTCAGCACATCTTTGCGCGAAAACGCAATAATTGCATCCCCTTTTTGCAATTTTGGCTTTAATTTTGGCTTGCTATAACGCTTGCCGCACAGGCTATCATCTTCTAAAACCAGCGGCGTCATGCGTTGCAAATGGGTAATTTCATACGATTCATTTAAGCTTGCCAATACTCGCAAGCATAGCGTGGTAACAGCGTTGCTGCCACATACAAACACTTGCCGTGCTGGCACACCCACCAGCGCTGCTGTCCACGCGCTGCCGCGACCATCGTCTTGCAGCATTTGAATTTCGTCAATAATCGCAACATCAACTACTTGGTTCACATTCATCATTTCAATGGTGCTGGCGGTGTGCTGCGCACCTTCAACCAAATCGCGTTCTTCTCCCGTAATAAGGTTGCAAGGCACGCCTGCCGCCATTAGTTTATCGCGCACTTCCATGGCCAATAATCGCAAGGGCGCCAAGTAAACACCTGATTTAGCCGCGATTAATGCATTTAACGCATGATAAGTTTTGCCCGAATTAGTCGGCCCTACATAAAAATGGTGATGGCGAATAATAGCGCGCGCTTGCTTAAATTCTAAGGTAAAGCTAGCGGCGTAATCATTTGCTAATAAGTTAGATTGAATAGTTGATTTCATGGTGCAAGATTGTGGCTTAAAGCCGCAAAAATACCTAGTGCGTTATTTTAAGCGCTGCAAAGAATACAGTTTTTTTGACGGCAAGGGCTGTATTCTTGGCCCAAATAAAAGCGTTGCGCGCAGAATGACGTAAAATATACGTAATATTGATAGAAAAGTTATTCATGCGCATTCAACTTTTACCCGACCAACTCATAAGCCAAATTGCTGCTGGTGAAGTAGTTGAACGGCCTGCTTCTGCATTAAAAGAATTGCTGGAGAACAGCTTAGATGCTGGCGCTACCGACATTTTTGTGAGTTTAATGCAAGGCGGCGTTAAACAAATTAAAGTCACCGATAACGGCGGCGGCATCGCGCAAAATGACCTTGTAATGGCTCTGATGCGTCATGCTACAAGCAAAATTGCCACGCTAGAAGATTTAGAAAAAGTCGCCAGTTTAGGCTTTCGCGGTGAGGCGCTGGCTAGCATTGCCTCGGTTTCGCGCACCGTCATTGCTAGCCGTGAACAATCGCAAAAACACGCGTGGCAGATTGCCAGTAATGGTGCAGAAATTAGTCCGATTGGGCCAACCGCATTAGACGCTGGCACAATAATCGAAGTCAACGATTTATACTTTAACACGCCTGCGCGCCGCAAATTTTTAAAGCAAGAAGCTACCGAGTTTGGTCATTGCGAAGCCGCTTTTGAGCGTGTGGCCTTGTCAAGGCCAGATGTAAACTTTACGCTGCAACACAATGGCCGCGTAATTAACCGCTTTGGCGCAATAGATAAAAAGTTAGGCTCAGCAAATAAGCGCTTTGCAGAGGTGTTGGGCGCAGAATTTGCCGCTGAAAGTATTGCCATTTTTGAGGAGGCAGCGGGGCT
>JAYTEL010000243.1:0-4991 GCA_043735225.1 Methylotenera sp.
CATGTCGTAAATCACTTCATTAATATGCTGATTAATGCCTTTTTCATATTGAAACAAACGTAAACGTTGTGGGTTAGGAAAAGCCGAAGGCGAGGTAAATACGGTTAATTTTGCTGTCATTTTTTTCTCAATTTATATTAAAAGCTAGCGTGGATATTATCCTCAATTTTCATCAGGGGTAATCTCAGCGAGGATAATCTATAGTTCCTTTTTGGATAAATTCAATTTTATAGCCATCTGGGTCTTCTACAAACGCAATCACCAAGGTGCCGTGCTTCATGGGCCCAGCTGGGCGAATAACGACGCCGCCTTTGGCTGTAACCGCATCGCAAGCTTTGTAAGCATCGTCCACCTCTATCGCCATATGTCCATAAGCGCCGCCCATTTCGTAGCTGGATTTGCCGTAATTGTAGGTCAGCTCTAAAACGGTGTTGTCATACTCATTGCCATAACCCACAAACGCCAGCGTAAATTCCCCGTCTGGATAATCCGAAGTACGTAGCAATTTCATGCCTAGCACATCGGTGTAAAATTTAACCGAGCGATCTAAATCGCCCACGCGCAGCATTGTGTGTAAAACTCTCATGTTGTATCCTTTTTATGTTGTGTGGGAGGCACGCCTCGTGCCGATAATGCTAAACAATCGCGACGGGAACGTCGCTCCTACGATGATTGCTTGTTGGTTAATAAATGATATTTTTGCATCAACTGTTCTTGCGTTTCTTTCCTATCAGGATTCAGCGGAATGCAATCTACAGGGCAAACAATCACGCACTGCGGCTTGTCAAAATGGCCAGCGCATTCGGTGCATAAATTAGGGTTAATCTCGTAAATCTCTTGGCCCTGATAAATCGCGCCGTTCGGGCATTCAGGCTCGCAAACGTCGCAATTAATGCATTCATCTGTAATCATTAAGGCCATTAAATTACGCTTTAACTAACTTACTTTTTATTGCCGTTTCAACAGTGGATGAAACAAACTGATGTACATCACCGCCTAAGTTGGCGACTTCTCGCACCAAGCTAGACGACACAAACATATATTGCTCGGCAGGCGTTAAAAATAATGTCTCTAATTGCGGAAAAAGCTTGCGGTTCATACCCGCTAATTGAAATTCATATTCAAAATCACTCGCCGCGCGCAGGCCGCGAATCACCATTTGCGCGCCTTGTTCTTGCACAAACTGCATGAGTAAGCTATTGAATCCAATCACTTTTACATTAGCATCAATAAATACGCCTTTGGCCAAGGCCACACGTTCATCTAGGCTAAATAATGTGCGTTTATTGGTGCTGCCTGCCACCGCCACAATCACCTCATCAAATAAGGCTGCCGCGCGGCGTACAATATCTTCATGGCCAAGCGTAATTGGGTCGAAAGTACCTGGGTAAACTGCGATGCGGGTTTTGCTCATGGTAAAAACCTATGTTTTATTATTTGCTATTTTAAACCTAAATGCCCAAGAATCGGTCATTTCCGAACGGGTGGGAATTCAGGTGAATTTTGTTAGGCCAATTTGAAATAGATTCCAGCCTGCGCGGGAATGACGAATTAGGTAAGGCTTGCTAACAAATGATAGTAAACATTACCCGCTTTGTTTTGTTTAAGAACCTGCCAAGACGCGTCAGATTTTATTTCAAACTCAGCTTCTACATACAATACACCACCCGCAGCTAAATGCGCTTGCAGCAATGACAATATCCCCTCCCCTTTGATGGGGGATGATTGGGGATAGGGTGAGTACGTGCCAAACCAGCCTTTATTGAATGGCGGATCGCAAAAAATAATGTCGAATTTTTGCGCACTATTTTTTAAAAAAAGTAGCGCATCTTGATTTAATATTTCACAACTATCTGCTTTTAAAGTAATTTGATTTTGTAATAATGATTGGTAGGCTAAGCGAGAATTTTCTACCATCATTACATGTTTGGCATTGCGTGATAGCGCTTCAAAGCCAAATGCGCCTGTGCCAGCAAAACAATCTAAACAAGTTTTGCCCGTTAAGTCTTGCCCAAGCCAATTAAACACGGTAATTCGTACGCGCTCTGGCGTAGGGCGCAAGCCTTCAACATCAGGAAACTTAAGCAAACGACTGCGCCACACGCCAGCATTAATGCGGATTTGGTTACTGGCGGTTTTTTTGACAGGTTTTAAAGGTGGCAAAATAATTTGGTTGTGGCTGAAAACAGTAGCTTACCAAATTTAGGTCTCGTTATTCTAAACTTAGGGATGAATACATAAATAAATTCAAAAAAAAATTGAGTAATATTTACGCTCAATCTTAACGCTTTAATGACTTAAGATTGGTGGTGAAAACATTTGCGAACTTGCTTTACTCAATACAAGAGATTTGTAATGAAATTGACAATACAGCGCGACTTTACGTTTGTCGACTCACTTAAAGCGCAACTTTACGTTTGTCGGCACGCTTACAGCGGGACTTTAAGTTTGTCGACTCACTTAAAGCGCGACTTTACGTTTGTCGGCACGCTTACAGCGCGCCGACTGTCACAGAAACAAAGTCCTGCGGCTTTACGCGGCGTTGAAATGCTTCTTTAATTTGTTTGGTCGTGACTTTTACGACTGATTTGTTAAAGTCATCCAAGTAGTTCATTGGCAATTTATAAAAACCAATCACGCTTAAATAATCCAAAATCTTGCCATTGCTATCAATGCGCATGGGAAAACCACCTGTAATATTGTCTTTAGCTGCTTTTAACTCTTTTTCAGTTGGACCACCTTGTATGTATTTAGCGACGGTTGCGTTAACCACTTTCAATGCCTCACCCGCTTGCTCTTTTTTAGTTTGCAAACCAATTTGAAAAGGGCCAAGTTCGGCCATTGGCATAAAATAACTGTAAACGCTATAAACTAAGCCGCGCTTTTCGCGCACCTCTTCGGTTAAACGCGATACAAAGCCACCGCCACCTAAAATATAATTGCCAACATACAGTGGAAAATAATCAGCATCGCCGCGTTTAATGCCTGGATAACCCAGTAAAATATGCGCTTGTGTGGCTGGGTGACTAATACTTTGATTGTTTGCAGCGATTGGCAAGGTTACTTCTGCAATTTTTGGCACAGCCGTGCTTTGTGGCAATCCGCTTGATGTCGCTTCTGCAATGGCGCGGGCTTGCGTTTCTGTCATGTCGCCAATCAGCGCAATAACAGCGCTTTTAGCACTGTAGTACTGATTATAAAAAGCAACTAAATCATCACGTTTCATTGATGTAATCGTGTCGACTTCACCACTTTCTTCTAAACCATAAGGATGCGCGCCATATAAGGCTTTCATAAATGCTTTGCTTGAGATTGATTCAGGCTGGGTTGCGGATTCATTAATGCCCGCGATGATGCGTATTTTCTCGCGAGTTAAAACAACGTCTGGAAAGTCTGGTTTGTGTAAAATTTGATCAAATGTTTCCAATGCTTTTACGCTTTCGCTGGTGAGTGTACGCAACTTAAATGCGGCGCGGTCTACATCTAATTCACCGCCCAATACAGCACCGATATCCGCAAATTTGTTAGTAATCACTTCTTCATTCATGCCCGCCGCGCCCAGCGTCATCATATAACGTGTAACGCCCGCCACGCCAGATGTTTGCTTGGTATCACGCGCACTTCCTGCGGGAAAATTAACCGCCATATCGATAATTGGCAGGTCATGATTCTCGACAAAATATACTTCACTGCCTGACGAAGTTTGCCAGTGGTTGATTTTCACGGCGGCGTTGGCTGTACTAGCTAAAAGCACGGTAGTGATTAAAATTAAGTTTTTTAAAGTATTTATCATTGCTATGGATTCCGTGGTTCGCTATCGCTCCCGTCGGAAAGACGGAGTTGTAAGATTTTTAGTTTTAAGTAGCATTTTTAATTTATTAGAAATTTAAAGCGCTTAGTGAGGCTAGGCGCGCAATGTCGCCGTGTACATTTAGTACACGGGGTATTATGCAACAACGCATCTCGACACGCTTTAAGTTTTTCATTTAGTGGACGTGAGGCTTGCCAACTGGCTTAGCATTCGGGTCAATTGGCTGCGGATCTAACGTTGCAATCGTCAAGTTATCTTTAACGAGATATTTTTTAGCCACCGCTTGCACTTGCTCGCTGGTAATCGCTGTTAATTTATCGGGATATGTTTTCAGCATATGCCAATCATAATTCATAGTCACCAGTTGACCAATTTGCATACCTTGGTAGAACATGCTGTCACGTTGATAGACGTCGGTAGCAATCACCGCTGCTTTAACGCGGTCAAGCTCTTTTTGCGTCACGCCACCAGTTTTAATCAGCTCGATTTGTGCAATTAAAGCAGCTTCCAGCTCAGCTACCGTTTTACCCTCACTCGGCGTACCGCTTAGCTCAAACAAAGCCTCACGACCTCTTGCGGTTGCATCGAAACCTGCGCCAACATCCACAGCAATTGAAGTCTCGCGTACTAATTTTTGATTTAGCCGCGCAGAATCATTACCGCTCAAGACGCCGCCCAGCACTTCAAGTGCATATGGCTCCCATTCTTGCTCGGGCGTTTTAGTGGCATTGTTTGTTGCATGGACTGATTCTAAACCCGGTAAAGTGGGCGCATGAAAACCCATCATTAAAAAGGGTAGCTTACCTGGCGCTTTTACAACCACACGGCGTTCGCCAATTTGTGCAGGCTCAGTTTGCGGTTTGCGTTCAGGCAATACTTTTTGTTTAATTTTACTAAAATATTGTGTGGCTAGTTTGTACACATCTTGCGCCTTTACATCGCCCACCACCACAATTGTTGCGTTATTTGGCGCATACCAATTGTTATACCACTCACGCGCGTCAGCGGCTGTCATATTCTCTAAGTCATTCATAAAGCCCACCACAGGCCGTGCATAAGGATGCGCGCGGTAGGTGGTGGCTTGAAATTGCTCATTTACTTTCGATTGCGGTTTATCTTCGGTGCGCCAGCGACGCTCTTCCATTACTACTTTAATTTCTTTGGCAAATTCCTCATCGGT
>JAYTEL010000244.1:0-6617 GCA_043735225.1 Methylotenera sp.
CAAACCATGCGCGCAAAATTTAGCCAAATGGTCACCGATAATAAGGGCAGAAAAGTGCAAGAAGTAGAAGGCACTATGCAATTGCAGCGCCCCAATAAATTTCGTTGGGATTACAACAAGCCTTACGAGCAGCAAATTATTAGTGACGGCAAAGATGTATTTTTGTACGATACCGATTTACAACAAGTAACCGTGCGCGCGCTTAGTCAAGCCATTGGCTCAAGCCCAGCCGCCATGCTGGCAGGCGGCAGTGCGGTCGATAAAGGCTTTGTACTTAAGAATGCCAATCGTAAAGATGGCTTAACTTGGGTGCTGGCTTTGCCAAAAGATAAAGACAGCGGGTTTGAGCGTGTTTTATTGGGTTTTAAAGATGAAAAACTGCGCAAAATGGAACTTTATGACAGTTTTAATCATATCACGCGCATTACGTTTGATGCAGTCGAGCGTAATCCAGTACTGCAAGACACTACATTTTTATTTACACCGCCAAAAGGCGTGGATGTTGTGGGCGAATAACTTAGCCTGCCTTGATATTGTAAGTCATTGAACCTATTATCAATTTTAATATTTTCATCTACCTTAAGCCATTGTATTTTAAAACGATCCAATTATTGAATGAACAACCAACTGATCATATTAATATTTGGTACGATTTTTGCTTAATTAAATATTGTTCATCATCATATTATTAAGTTTGAAAACGCATAAAATGCATCAACAAAAGTCTCTACACATGCAACAGATTAATACTAATCAACCATTAACTAAGCTTCTAGTGTATTTATTTACCCTGTTATTGGCGGCGCCATTGGAAGTTTCAACTGTATTTGCTGCAGAACCCAGCATGCAGTTAGATAAAAAATTGAGTTCACAAACCCTGCAAGAGGCTGAAGCGCACCTTAGAAAAAATGAATTTAGCGCAGCTTATCAATTGCTAGAGCCGCTTGAGGCTAACCGCGCTGGCGATGTAGATTATGATTATTTATTGGGCGTTGCCGCAGTTGAAAGTGGTAATTTAACCCGCGGCGCTTTTGCATTAGAGCGCGTGTTAGCCATTAACCCAAACCACAAAGATGCCCGCGCCGAGATGGCAAAAGCGCATTATTTATTAGGCGAAAAAGACGCGGCAAAAGCTGAGTTTAATAATGTGCTTGCGCAAAATCCTAACGCGCAAACTAAAAAATCAATCGAAAAACTGTTAACCGCAATACAAAAATTAGAAGGCACAACGACGACTTTTGGCGCTTATTTAGAGTTTGGCTTGGGCCGTGATTCTAACGTGAGTAGCGCGCCAGATTTACAATCAATTGGTGTGCCATTATTTGGCGGACTGTTATTGGATTTAGGCAATAGCGGCAAAGCAAAATCTGACCATTTTATGAATTTGGCAGGCGGCATTTCGTTTCGTCAGCCTGTCAATGAATATCTAGCTGTTTTTGGCGGCGTAAGTGGCACAAATCGCATGAATGGTAACCAAACCGCATTTGACAACAGCGCACTAGATTTGAATGCGGGCTTGCAATACAGGCAACATGGACATGCTTTTACCGCCGCTTTGCAGGACAATCATTTTGATTTGGATTCTGAAGGGTTTCGGCATGCTTACGGCGCAACTGGGCAGTATTTATATAATATCGATCCAAATAACCAAGCGGGCGCTTACCTACAATACTCGCGATTAAATTATACAAATAATAGTGACCGTAATGCAGAAAGAAAAGTGATTGGCTTAAATGCAGGGCATGTGTTTAAAGGTGATTTATCACCTGTTATTTATGCCAGTATTTATGGTGGCCGTGAAGTAGCGCGCGACGCAATTAGACAAGATTTAAGCCAAGATGTAGCAGGTTTAAGAACGGGTGGCCAAGTGAGTTTGACTAGCAAATTGCAGCTGCAGGCATCAATGGGGTTTGAGATGCGCGACAATGACGAAAATGATATTGCCTTCTTGATGAAGCGTAAAGATCGTCAATACGACGCATCCTTAGGCATTAACTATTATCCAATGCAAGATTGGTCAATTAAGCCGCAAATAAGTTATAGCAAAAACGATTCTAATATTGATTTAAATAGCTACGATCGCACCGTTGTATCGGTTAGCGTACGTAAAGATTTTAGTTGGTAATTTGCCAGTAAGCCCCGTTTTTTTATCTTGATTGCTTTAAGCTGAGTCATTGAAATCTCAGTCACATAAATATAAGTTACTTCAATATAAGTCACTTCAATAAAAGTCACTTCAATAAAAGTCACTTAAATCTAAACTGCTTTAACCTAATTAGCTTTTAATTTTAGTCACGGTATAATTAGTTATCGTGAATAGCTTATTTCAAACACCCGCACCGCACGCCCCGCTCGCCGAACAACTTCGCCCTAAAACCCTTGATGAAGTGGTCGGTCAAGCACACTTATTGGGCGAAAATAAACCATTACGCTTGGCTTTTCAATCGGGCAGATTGCCATCGATGATTTTATGGGGCCCGCCAGGCGTGGGCAAAACCACCTTGGCACGGCTAATTGCCAATACCGCAGATGCCGAGTTCATCGCGCTATCTGCCGTGTTATCGGGTATTAAAGATATTCGCGATGCGGTCGAGCGCGCCGAGCTGACTTTGCAGCAACATGGCCGCAAAACCATTTTGTTTGTCGATGAAGTGCACCGCTTTAATAAGGGTCAGCAAGACGCGTTTTTGCCCTTTGTAGAAAGCGGGCTGATTACTTTTATTGGCGCAACGACTGAAAATCCATCGTTTGAAGTGAATAGTGCGCTACTCAGCCGATCGCAAGTGTTTGTTTTAAATGCACTTTCAGTAGACGAGTTAGCATTGTTGTTAGAACGCGCACGTTTGCTAGTGGCAGAAAATATTAGTTTTTCGGGTGAGGTAAAAGAACAGATTGTAGCGTACGCCGATGGCGATGCACGTCGTTTATTAAACTTTGCAGAAGGCTTATTTAATGCGGCTGCTGGCGCATCGGTCACTGATATAAACGAAGCCTTTTTACAAACCACTGAGGCCAGCAAATTACGCCGTTTTGCTAAAGGCGGCGAAGCGTGTTATGATCAAATTTCGGCGCTGCATAAATCGGTGCGCGGCAGCAACCCAGACGCGGCTTTATATTGGTTTTTACGCATGATAGATGGCGGCGCAGACCCGCTGTATTTAGGCCGCCGCATTGTGCGGATGGCAATAGAAGATATTGGCTTGGCCGATCCGCGCGCGCAAGGCATGTGCTTAGAAGCATGCCAAATTTTTGAGCGCTTAGGCTCGCCAGAAGGCGAATTGGCGCTGAGTAACGCAGTGCTTTACTTGGCAGTTGCGCCCAAAAGTAATGCTGCTTACAATGCGTACAATCAAGCCAAAAGTTTTGTGGCCAATGATCAATCGCACCCTGTGCCGCTACATTTGCGTAATGCGCCGACTAAGCTCATGAAATCGCTAGACTATGGCAAAGATTATCGTTACGCGCATAACGAACCCGAGGCTTACGCCACTAATGTTGATTATTTTCCCGATGAATTTTATGATAAAAATATTGGAAAAGATAAATCGCCACAGTTTTACATGCCCACACCGCGCGGCTTAGAAGGTAAAATTACGGAAAAATTGGCGCACTTGCGCGAACTAGATAAAAAAGCCAAAAAGTAATTTAACTGTCGATAAACGCAGATTAACGCCAATAAGTACGGCAAAATTTACCGTCATCCTCGTGAAAGTGGGAATCCATATTGATTTAAATTCTTCACTGAATTGTCGCTTTTTTTGGGGATGACGGATTAGGTAGTTGATAAAGTTGTTAGTAACTTTTAGGAATTGAAATGTTAGATATTCAGCAATTAAGAAACGATTTAGATGGCGTTGTGGGCCAATTAGCCAAACGCGGTTTTATGTTTGATTCAACCAGTTTTAGCGCTTTAGAGCAAGAACGTAAAGCCGTACAAACTAATACCGAGGCGCTGCAAGCCAAGCGGAATGCGGCTTCTAAGAGCATTGGTTTTGCAAAAAGCAAAGGTGAAAACACTGATGCGATTATGGCAGAAGTAGCTGGTTTGGGTGATGAGCAAAAGGCGGGCGAAGCGCGATTAGCTGAGATTCAAGAACAGCTTAAAGATTTAATGTTAAATGTACCCAACTTGCCGCACGAAAGTGTGCCTGAGGGTAAATCAGAAGCCGATAACGTAGAAGTGCGCAAAGTTGGCACGCCGCGTACGTTTGATTTTTTCATTAAAGACCATACTGATGTAGGCACTCCGCTAGGGTTGGATTTTGATACCGGCATTAAACTATCTGGTACAAGGTTTACTTTTATGCGTGGCGGTATTGCAAAATTGCACCGTGCACTAGCGCAGTTTATGTTGGATACGCAAACCGAGCAACATGGTTATGAGGAATGCTATACGCCTTATTTAGTCAATGCCGAAACGCTAACTGGCACAGGTCAATTGCCTAAGTTTGAAGCGGATTTGTTTAGCCTGCAACATAATGACAGCAAGCTGTATTTAATTCCCACCTCTGAAGTGACACTTACTAACACCGTGCGCGATGAAATTATCCCGCTGGAAGCCTTGCCAATCAAGCTTACCGCACACACACCATGTTTTAGAAGTGAAGCAGGTAGTTACGGCCGTGACACTAAAGGCATGATTCGTCAGCACCAGTTTGATAAAGTCGAGATGGTACAAATTGTGCACCCTGAAACAAGTTATGCCACTTTAGAAGAAATGGTGGGGCATGCTGAAAACATCTTAAAAGCGCTGGTGTTGCCATATCGCGTTGTCTCACTTTGCACAGGTGATATGGGTTTTGGTGCGGCTAAAACCTACGATTTAGAAGTGTGGTTGCCTGCACAAAATACCTATCGTGAAATTTCTAGCGTGAGTAATTGTGAGGCGTTTCAAGCGCGCAGATTACAAGCACGTTTTAAAAATGCGCAAGGTAAAATGGAATTTGTGCACACACTTAACGGCTCTGGCTTGGCAGTAGGGCGCACGCTGGTGGCCGTGTTAGAAAACTATCAAAATGCCGATGGTAGCGTGATAATTCCACAAGTATTACAGCCTTATATGAATAATTTAAGCTGCATTAAGGCTAAATAGGCGCCTAAATCGGTGCAATCGCAGCGCTGGCAATTTTAAATGATTCACTTTCAGAATTATAAGCAGGCTGGTGCTTTTCTAAGATTTTGTAATAGCTGCGTATTGACTCTGTATAAATAACAGGCTGCGCGCAGCCACAGTAGCCATGTTTGGCGTTAACGTAATACTTTGCATCGGTTAACAACATCATGGCTTTTTTAACGTCCGCCCAACGGTCTGGGTTAAGCTTTAAGCGCTGCGCCAATATGCGCGCGTCTTCCACATGCCCCAAACCAATATTGTAAGAAGCTAAAGCCATAAATGTGCGATCTTGATCTTGAATACGCTCAGGAAAGTGCTCTTTTATCCACAGAAAAAACTTAGCGCCGGCGGGAATGCTTTGTTTAGGGTCTAGCCGGTCAGATACTTTCATCATGTCTGAAGTGTCTTCTGTTAGCATCATTAATCCGCGCACATTGGTGGGCGATGTATTAAATGTGTCCCAATGAGATTCTTGATAACTAATAGCCGCCAACAGTCGCCAGTCAATATCTGTAGCATCTTGTGCACTTTTAAAAAGCCGCACGTACTTAGGTAATAGCGATTGGCTTTTACTTAAAAAAGTTTTTACATCAAACGGATTTAAGCGTTTTGTATTACCGTGATAGCGATCAATTAAGTTGGCCAAAGTGCCATTGGCTTTAATCTTCTTAAAAAACTTGTTAACCTGCAACACTAATTTAGGCGCTGCATTTTTTGGCAATGCCCAAGCAATTTTCTCAGGCTTGCCAATGGTAAAACCCATACCAATATTAGGATAATAGTATTGCACCACAGATAACAAATGGTTGTCAGCGATGGTAAAGTCAATTTCCTGATTTGCTAAAGCCTCTAAAAGCCGCTCTGAGCTGGTGTTTTCTTGCACATCCCACTTTAAGTGCGCATCTTTGGTGCTATTGAGCTCATTTAGTCGATCAACAAAGCTAGTGCCAGCAGGCACCGTGATGCGCTCATTTTTAAGCGCCTTAATATTACGCGGCGGTAGTTTTGTCTCGCGGTTATAGGCAATTTGTTGCTGAACATCTAAATATGGCTCGGTAAAAATCATATTCTTTTTACGCGAATCTGTCACGGTAATATCAGCCGCAGCAATGGTCGCCTTATTATTCAGCAATGTAGAAAGTACATCAGAAAACGCATTCTCTACAATAAATTCAACCTTGTAATCATCGCCCAGTTCTTTCACAAACAAGTTGGCTAAATCATACTCTAAACCTGCATGCTTTTGATTGCTATCAATATAATAAGTGTTAGAGCTGTTAGTTGTCACAAATGTGATGGTTTTTTTTGCGCTATTAATGTCAGTTTTTGTGTTTAGGCTGCCAATCGGGGATTGAATAATTTGCCTAATTTTCAAGTTTGCACTCAAACTAGCAACCAAAATCAGCAGCAAAAATACACTTAATAACCACCAAATATGGTTTGCTTTTATTTTAAGCAAAATTTTGATCCGTCATTTATTTGCACCGTCATGTATTTGCACCGT
>JAYTEL010000245.1:0-6823 GCA_043735225.1 Methylotenera sp.
TTCATCTAAAGCGGCGGGTGGCAAGGTGGGGTTAATACGTGCAACCGCATTGCGTAATCGGCCTAGCAGTAACACATCGGCAAAGCTCTCACGCTCTGGGTTTGCGTGCCCAAGTTTTACGCTGTCGGGCGCAATGTCAGGCCCGTAAATATAATCAAAGCCAAGCGCTTGCAGGCGCTCAATGGCGAGGGTTTCGATTTCTGATTCAGTCAACCTTGCCGCCATTAAACGCTCCCTAATGCGTTAATTTCTTTTTCTAATGCCGCAAGCGATTGCATTACTTCATCAAAACTTAATGGCTTATCAAAAATCATATTTTGCATGGCTTGATAATCTTTTGCTAACTCACTGATTCTCGCTTCTGGCGGCATCAGCTTAAAAGTCGGTGGCTTTGCCAACTCAAATCGCGCCCAAGCGCTTGGGTAAAACCTTTGTTTAAATGCCACTACCGCGGCCAACATTTCTAAATCAGCTAATGCGATATGTTTTACATCTGATAAAGCCAAGCGCGCCAAATCATAGTAATGGCGTGAATATCTTGGTGGCATAGGCTTATTTTCTGCACGATGCGCTTCTTGATGCAGGATAGTCGCCTTTTCCCAAAAGGTGCGCTCAGCCAATATGGTCGGCACTTCGCAACTAGGCTTTTCAAACACACGTGCAAAGTGCTGTGCTGCATAGGGTTGAATTGCAAACACTTCCGAAGGTAGCCAAGAAGCCAATGGGCCAATTTCTAATAATATCTCTGGCCGCAAATAATCATCACCGAAGGCCGCAGGGTAACGAATATTAATGGCATGCGGGTTTGCCGCATCAATACTACATGTGCACAAATCACCCACACACTGCCGCACCTGTGGCAGCAGCACTGTAACTATATATTTCTCTGCCTCAGCATTCGTCGCCTCGTTAAATTTCATTTGTTGAGATTTGCTGCGCGTAGCCTCTGGGTCAGCATGCGCCACCTCGCGCCAATCTAGAATCAAGTCTATATCTTCAGAAAATCGTCCAATTAAGCTAAACGCTTTAGATAAACTGGTGCCACCCTTAAACTTTAAAATGCGCGCCAACTCGGTATTGGCAAATACCCGACTCAACACCCACACCACCCAAAAGTCTTTTTCAACAATGGCAGGTGTTGTGTGCATTAAATTAGCTGTTTCAGCAAATAAATCGCTTCGGTCTTTTTGCGATAAATTGGCGACTTTATCCATTGCGCGTATCTTCTAGGGGCGCGCCTTCTAATGGCACATCTTGGCATATTTGCTTAATAGCCTCATAAATCCAGCCCGTGCTACCTTGCGTATCACGCAAAATCTTAGCAAAGCTTTCTTTGGCAATTTGCTCGCGTATTTTTGCAAACACCTCAGCGTTTAAATGCTCTTTACCCAACGCCTTTAGCGCCTGCACAATCAAAGTGCTTTCGCGGTGTTTAAAGCCAATATCTTTTAAGCTGGATTTTTTAAAGGTTAGTTGTACGCCCATTACATCGTAGCTTTTGCTTGGGCCGTCACTCAGGTAAATATATTGCGCGGGTATTTGTGTAGAAAGCCCCAGTAGGTTTAGCGCAGAATCACCAGAAACCTCAATACGCCAATTAAACTTGCGTG
The DNA here is from genome assembly GCA_043735225.1 of Methylotenera sp. Lineage (GTDB taxonomy): Bacteria > Pseudomonadota > Gammaproteobacteria > Burkholderiales > Methylophilaceae > Methylotenera_A. Next base: position 1,611 of record JAYTEL010000245.1, read on the forward strand.
CATAAGCATTGGCTACTTGATCAATATCGGGGGATAAGGTTTTTTGTAATAAATCACTGTAGCGTGGGTAGTCATACAGGCCGCGCGCAACGCGCCTAATTTTGTTAGCCTCCGCTAAATCAGAAAGTGCATTATCAATTTGTTGGCGCGCAAAACGGCTGCTCAAATCACTGGATGAGAACGCCCACCCCCTGCCGTGGCCAGTTATAAAGTAAAATATTGATTCTGATATGTTTTTCACGGTATTAATATAATAAAAATTCTAGAAAAAGTATATGTTTTTTCTAGAAAATAATGCGCTACTTTTTATCATTCAATTTAACCGCATCGGTTAATTGCCTTAAATAATCTTTTTCGGCTTCTGCCTCTTTGTTTACACGGCGCACCTCTGCAAACCGCTCAAACTCTGCCGTTGCTTTAGCATCTGCCTGTTTTTTACTCACGCGCCCAGCATTGCTTAATACCGCTCTATCGTTAAAGCGCAAAAAGTCATCCAGCTTATCTGCCCAATCTTGCATAAACACCTGTTTGCGCCTTGTGGCTTGGTCTTCAGCAAAATCTAGCCACATGGTCACAATACGGTTTAACTCGGTTACTTCGGTTTCTGCCAAATAGTTTTTAGCAATTACCACATCGGTTTTACGCACCTCATCTTTTTGCCAAGTGTTTAAGCCCATATTGGGTTTAGCATGGTCAGCGCGGCTTGCAATCAACTCCGCTGCTGTCATGCCCGTGGCGGCAAAATGCAATTTATTTTGAATAACGCTAAAAAATTTGGTGGTTTCGGCCAGCGTTGGCTCGTAATCTGCCGCTAATGCAAAAATCTCACGCACCCGCAAATACACGCGCCGCTCGCTGGCGCGTATGTCGCGAACCCGCGCCAGCATCTCAGCAAAATAATCAGGCACCGCAGAGCCTGAACCTTGAGCGCCAACAATGGGCGGATTTTTCAAACGCTCATCATCCATCACAAAACCTTTAATGATGAACTCTTTCAACTGCTGCGTTGCCCATATTCTAAAGCGCGTAGCAATTACACTTTTAACGCGATAGCCAACCGAAATTACCATATCCAAGTTGTAATGTGCGATATTACGTTGCACTTCACGCTGACCTTCTAAACGAACTATTAAGAAATCCTTAATAGTTGCTGCCTCAAGCAACTCACCTTCATCCAAGATGTTTTTAATATGAATGTTGATATTCGCAACCGAGGTTTGAAACAACTCCGCCATCTGGCTTTGCGTCATCCAAAGAGTTTCATTTTCCAAGCGAGTTTCAAGGCGAATGCGGCCATCATCACTTTGATAAATCAGCATTTCGGATTCAGTCAGTTTAGTCAAAGTATTATCTCTCTAAATCAACAATCATTGGCAGGTTTGACTTGATAGCCTTTCCAGTTACTACTGCATGGTATTGCTTAAGCCTTGGCAAAGTCTTCACAAGTTCTTTACCTATATGATTCCCCACAAAAGTGAAGCTCGTATCATCAAATGCTTTGAAACAAATAACCGTATTACATTGAGTCAATATGGTTTTAGAAACATTTGCTGTTCTCTGAGTAATAATAATAAATCCAACACCATACTTTCTTCCCTGTAGCGCAATCTGACTTATAGTATTAACCAAACTTTGAGATGTCTTATCTGAACTACCTGCAAAATTCCATTCTGGTATTACTGTATGCGCTTCTTCAATAGCAACACAAACTCTCACGGCGTTACCAGCAAGCAGTCTCTCCTTGGCAACCTCAAAAACAACTTTAAAGAAATATTTAGTGTAATCAAGGATGCCTGTTGTGTTACTAACATCTGGCAACTCAAAAACTTTTATTGTTGATGTAGCATCATCTAAAAATGCATCGACTTCAGTTTTAATTAAAGCTTTAACGTTCGCCTGTCGTGTCGCTATTTGTGCTTTGTCTTGTTGATTGGCAAATTTATCTAATTCGTTATTTATCCAATCAATATGAGCAGCAATTTGAGTTGCTGTTGCTGCATTGATAATTTGTAAAGGTGGTGGATTTAATGTTGTGACGAATTCGTTATTAAAATCAATACAAATTACTTTAGTGTCTGTTTGAAGCTGATTAATAATTTCTCTAGCCAAGAAAGATTTCCCTGAGCCGGTTACCCCAATTAACGCCATATGGTGGCTAACTGCATCATGTAAGTTAATAACCGATGGTAAATTGGTACCAGGAATAACGCCTAATTGATATTCAGGGTAAGCATATTGATTAATTGCGAAATTTTTTTCGGCTAGAAATATTGGAGAATTAATATTTGGCACCCACCCATATTTTATAAAACTTAAATCATTTTCTTGCCATTCACCCAATTGAATAGCTTCACCACACGTGAACCCACTTTCATTCTTAGACTCCAAATGCTCAATTGCCGTTATACCTTCAACCACTTGGTAAAATATGTTCTTACTTCCAACTGTAACCGTCAGCAGTTGACCTTCTTCCAAATCTTCATTTTGTTTTGAATATTCAAATCGTATATTTTCGATATTTGAATTTTCAACAACTACACCCACAAACCTATCAATTTTTAAATCGGTATGTGGATTTTTGTATTTGCTGACTTTGTAAATAATATTTGAATTTAAAGCAGTATTTTGTTGAATATCGTTTTTAAGTTTTAGGACTTTTATCCACTTTTCATTATTAAGAAAATATGTGTCAAAAATAAACCCAATAGAAACCGTATGGTCATCTTGAGTTGAGTATTGAAACTCAACTATATCGAATTTATTAACATCAACTTTATCTCTAAAAACCTTTGCTAATAGCACTTGCTTAGATTGAATGCTAAACACTTCACCAATTGCATTCGTGGACAACTTCTTGCCTTTCAAGCTGAATGTATTAGTAAGCGCTTTAGGATTAATTAGCAAAATACCACACCAAAAAAAGAATAAAGTTATCGTGTAGTTATTTTGAATCGAATAGTAGCTAAGCAAGGATGCAATAAATACTAATGAATATAAAACCTTTCCCTGACCAAAAATTACAACCGAGTTTTTCAAAAAAACTGAAATGCGATTTTGCAAATGATCTTCGCTCTTTGTTTCGTCATTTATTACTAGGGATATTAGTGCCGCTATTAATAACGTAATGACTACCCCAAATGAAACCCACCAAAGTTTGGCATCTACAAATATATCTTTAATTGGAATAAGTGTTAGCGCTAAGGGTATTGTATTTGTGATTACATTTTTTGGCGATGAGTAATATGGGTCAATAAATAGTATTGAAAATACCATCATAAATAATCCTGAGTAGAACCAGAGATTTTTTGTGTCGGGGCTCGGTAATAAAGACCGCGTGAAATAATAATTTAAAGACATCAAAATTACGAAGAATAACCCAAAGACAACAAATCTATTTTTTAACATCCGTGTATTCCTCGTTTAAGCAACTCTTATTTCACCGCTCATCAACTTGGGGAGCAAGTTGTCGCGGAGTTTTTCTAGGGTTTTGATTTGTTTTGCATTGATGATTTGCTTTTCTAGCAGAGGAGTCATCTGCTCTGCCATTAGCGCTAGCTCTTGTGCTTTCGGTACTTTAACCATAGCCGAGTCTAAATCACCTCGCTTAATATGCCCCATCGTTGTCGCATGGCTAGATGAAATTGAAATAAATTCATCTAAGTGATATTTACACCAATGTAAATAAAACCACTTTGGAAATTCTTGTGATGAGACTTTGAACAAATGCTGGTTAAGCACACATTTTTCACCATCCCAAACCTTAACCATCAACGATGCTGACCAAGCAAAAATTACCTCACCATTTTCTACGATATATTCGGGTTTTACGTTTGAGGTTGCCCAATCTGAGTTTTCAGAAATGCCACTACTAAGCTCTTTAATTTTAAGCACGGGTAGTTTATTGATTGCATCAGGTGGTGGGAATTTTTGGCAAGCAAGCCCATTTAAAAAATTAGCAATGCCACTTAGTGGTTTTTCCTCCCAATCCTCCTGTGCTTCTTCTACAAACCACTGTCTAAACAGCGTTTCGGCCATGCGTTCTAGGGTGGTGTTTTGGCGGTGGAGCAGGTCGATTTTGTCATCCAAACTGCTGAGGATCGAGGCGATGGCTTTTTGTTCTTTGAGTACTGGAATTTCAATTGGCACTTTCTTTAATACAGAAGCCTTTATGCCAAAAACAGTAGTGCCAGAAGCTCGGGATTGCAGTTCATGCTGTCCCGTTTCATTTTGAAAGTAATATTTCAAAAAGGGGTTATGAAGAACCCCTTTTTTCCCTCTTAATGTAATGATTCTTTGAGCCAGAGCTACATATTTATCTTTTATTAATGCAACTTCACCAAGCGGTGCTTCGGTAGTAAGAACTACATCATCAATTTCAGGCAACCCTCTGGTCATCCAATCGTCGTAGTCTTCAGGAGCAATAAACTCGTTTGGAGTTAGAATTTTCCCAGCTTTGACTACCTTTGCTGTAATTAAAGGCACTCCACTGGATGTTTTAGTTGGAGTTTTTCCACGGTAATCGATAAATTTATCGATTACGTCTTCAAGCAAATATTCCTGCCATTCACTCACAACTTCACCCTCGTCAAGTTCTCTGCGATGGCTTTATTGAGTTTTTCTTCTTCCACCAACTGCGCCTCAAACTCGGCTTTTAGCGTGTTAAAACGCTCGGCAAAGTTAAAGTCATCTTCATCATCGGGCAGGCCTACATAACGGCCTGGCGTGAGCACGTAATCGAGTTCTTTTACGCGCGCTAGGTTGACGGAGGCGCAGAAGCCGGGGATGTCTTGATAGGCTGGCGCCCCCTCTCCTTGACCCTCTCCCACAAGGGGCGAGGGAATATTGCGCCATGCGTGGTAGGTGTCGGTGATTTGTTTAATATCCTCATGGCTTAGCTCTTTGGTGCGTCGGTTGATGAGGTGGCCTAGGTTGCGGGCATCTATAAATAGTATTTCTTTACTGCGGTCTGCGAATGCTGGCGGTTTTTTACCCTCTCCCCAGCCCTCTCCCTTAAAGGGCGAGGGGGCATTTCGGCTGCGGCGCATAAACCATAGCGCGGCGGGGATTTGCGTATTTAGGAATAGCTTTGCAGGCAGGTTGACGATGCAGTCAATCACATTGCCTTGCTCTATCAGCGCTTTGCGGATTTCACCTTCGCCACTGGTTTTGCTGGTAAGTGCGCCTTTAGCCAGCACCACGCCTGCTTGGCCTTG
>JAYTEL010000246.1:0-4808 GCA_043735225.1 Methylotenera sp.
AGTGAAACCTTACTGTTTTATCGCAATTTTTTCCTTCAAAAGTTAGCCTAATTCATTTTCGTTCAATTGTTTTATTTAGTCGCAAACAAATAGTTTGCACGCTAATAATTAGTGTGCTATAAATGTAACGAGATATTAATGATTTGTTAATGACAATGTCACAATTTGAGAATTTAAGGCTTAAAAACCAATTATGTTTTGCGCTGTATGCGGCCACCAACGCCATTACCCGCGCATATCGCAGCCGTTTAAGCCATATTGGCTTAACCTATTCGCAGTATTTAGTGATGATGGTGTTGTGGGAGGCTGACGGCATAACCGTTAAAAACATTGCGCAGCAATTGCATTTAGATTCGCCCACCATTACGCCATTACTTAAGCGCCTTGAATCAGCAGGCTTTGTAAGCCGCCAGCGTAGCGTAAGTGATGAGCGCGTAGTGAATGTGTTTTTAACTGACGCTGGCCACAGCATTCAAGCGCGTGTGGCTGATATGCAAAAAGACGTTGCCTGCCAAACGGGCATGGCCGAATCGCAATTTATCGAACTTCGCAGCACCTTGCATGAGCTGGTTGATAGTATTAATTCCAATCAGCCAGACATGCAAGATGCTGCTTAAGCACCAATTACGTTAATTGTGAAAAGTTTTTACAAAATTAACGTCATTGTTTTTGTAGTAAATGTTGAATGTAATTTTAATTAACTTTAATTTGGGAGATTCAAAATGTTTAAAAAATTTGCAGCATCTGCCTTGACGGTATTAGCACTAGTTGGCTTTTCTAGCGTCGCATCGGCCGAAGAGTCACTTTACACCCGTTTAGGTGGCACCTATAACATCGCTTCAACAGTTGATTACTTAGTGGACATGATTTACATCAATAAAGGCCTCAACGCTAACCCTAACCTTAAAGCTGTTCACGATAGACCAGAAACAAAAGCCGGCTTTAAAGCCATGTTAACCAATTGGGTTGTGATGGAAACAGGCGGACCGAAATTGTATCAACCAGATTCATTTGGCCGCGGTAAATCAATGAAAGACAGCCATCCGCATCTAAACATTAGCGATCGTGAATTTGATATTATTAAAACATTATGCCTGGCAACGTTTTACCAATTTAACGTGGGTAATCATGAAATTGATCAGCTAATGGATGATTTAGAAAGCTATCGTAAAGTAATCGTGCTTAATACGAAGGCTGAAGCGTTTACATCACGTTTAAAAAGAGACGGTGTCGAATACCGCAAGCAATAAAGTATTTGACTTATATTTAAAACCAGCCTCGGCTGGTTTTTTTATTTTAGGCTGCCTTGTTTAAAACTATTTATTATTAGCACAATCAATACTTGTATATTAATTATTGATGCTGACACCACAAATGAACAAAACTAAAAAACTGTTAATTATTATAGGGTTAGCGCTTGCTTTAATCGCCAACATTTATTTTTACACCAGCCAAGATGATAAAGTAGCAAAACCAGCAAGCCTTACACCAGCGCAAACATCAATGATTAAAATCGGCGAAAAATGTTTAGATTTTGGTGAACGCGCAGTGGCTAACGACACGCCAATTATCGAGTTTCAAATGATTGTTCGCCTCACTAAAAAGACGACAGTCATTAATAATTGCATGACAGACAACGGCTACAAACAAAATGTTGCATGGCTTAAATATGCAGAGCCCCTTGCAAACGCAGCTGCTACAAAAGCCAACATTTCAACAAGCGAAGCGCTAACCAATTTAAGCCGAACAGATATGCAAGTTTTTGAACCCAAAAATAGGCCAGATTACTGGGTAAAATCATAGACGCTGGTGGCCATAGTTTACATACATACATCAAGTGATAAAATTAAAATAAAAGGCTATACCAGCATCACAGCTTGCTATTAAACCGATAAATGCGCTATATTTTATATTTGTCGGCAAGAAGGAAAATAAATGATGGCAACCGAAGATATAAAAACTATAGATATAAAAACTATTAAATACCGTGAGCATGCCGATGCGGTTGAAACGCACCAAGCATTGCTTGAAAAACTCCATCTTGATACGGATATTCGCCTAGATGAAATTAACAACTCGCTTGAAAGAATCACCTTAACGTTAGAAGAATATTTGAAAGTAATCGGTTTACCCTAAGTTTTAAGCCGTGCCAATACGGTTATTTTTGTTAATAGCGCAATCCTTGTTGCGTAACAGTAGTATTTTATTAAAGCCTAGCGAAAGCTTAACAATTTACTTGTTGAAAAAGCCTAGCTTCTAAAACTCTGCCTGCAACCAAACCTAGTTTTATAGCAAAGTTTGGTCTGATGACAAAGTTTAGTTTGATTGCAAAGATTAGTCTGATGGCAAAATAAGGCCAGAATCTTTAATTATTTGATCTATCTTTTGCTGCACTTCTGTTGGCGGCGCAGTACCGTAAACTTTATCATGCGCCCAATCAATCAGCGCGCCAGCCGTCCAAGCTAGTACATAAGCCATTACAAACACCAGTAAACCGCGCGTTATGCCTTTAGGCAAGCCTTGTTCGTCTAACCAGCGGCGAATCCACCAAGCCGCAATCACAAAAACAATGGTCGAGATGATAATGTTCCAAATTGAGGGTAGGGTGAACATGGAAGATTTTCTTTTTAAGCGTTTTTGAAAGTTAACGATAAGTGCATTTTAGCGCAACTTATAAATTTAAATAAGATGCTTCAAGTGGCGCATAGACACAATATAATCAAATTCACGAAGTAAGTTAGAGGCAAGGCGTTCTAGAGTATTGGCCTGCAGGGCAGGTAATGATTTCGTTCTGCCCGCTATTAATTTTTGCTAATAATTAACTGCATATGATGGTTAGGTAAAACCTGTTTAGGGAATCACATTTAAAAATTAGCTTAAAAAAAGCACTTTTAGGTTATTTGCCGTGTCATAAAATTTGTTATTAATCTATAAACAACTTAACTTTAAAAAATGGCACATAGAAATTCACCTAACGATATTAAACATATAGATGACCTATCGCACATTGACGAGATAGTTGTGGATAAACGCAATGCCAAAAGAAGTGCAGCAAAAAAAGGCCGCCGTGATAGACATTACAAAAATCAATTAATTAAAAATACTTTAAAAGACCTGTTAGTGGATAGTAAATTGAGCGATTAATTACATTTGAATAACGTTTGTAAATTTACACAAATATTGCATGGCTTATATGGTGACGCTTTAACCCCACGAGGGCAACACTTCAAGATTAATTACATGTGAGTATAGAACCCACCCTAGTTGGTTTTACATCTCATCCATCATTCTGAGCATAGCGAAGAATCCAACTTTTAAACACCAATGCTAACAAATGAATTCTTCGCTGCACTCAGAATGACGATGCTGATATGCTGTTGACTTAAAATTTTTTGCCGCGCCATCGGTATGAGCAACTTTTGTTGGGTGTGGTTTTAACCCCCACGCGGTGCAATATTTCACATTACTTACGCGTGGGTTCAAGGACCCATCCTAGTTGGCTTAAATGGCGTGCCAATTGCAGCAAAGCTAAGCATGTGGGCTACCTGGATTCCAGCCTCCGCTGGAATGACGAAGTAGTGAGTTTTTATGGGTTTGGGTTTGGGTTTGGGTTTTGCTTTTGACTTTGCAATCCCCTCTACAAGCCGAGCAACACAGGCAATTTAGGAGTTTTCGGCGAGGACTGTCTGAGCGCAGCGAGTTCCGCAGCCGCCTGAATTGTCGAGTAGCGCAGGGCAGCCGTCAGGCCGTAGTAGCGGGGTGCTCTTTTCTTTGGTTACTTTCTTTTGAGCAAGCAAAAGCAAAGTGACTCGCCTAGAGGCGAAAAGAAAAGTTTCATACGGCGGATAACGCTATGCTCATCCGCCCTACGAGCTTATGAGCAAGCCAGAGCAAAGTTACTTGCCTAAAGGCGTAAGAGCAATTATTTATTCACCGATAATTGCGCAAACATATAGTCCATAGCTTTATCATTACGCTTATAACCTGTTCTTGCGTCAAACTTTTCTTTTAACAATCTCAAAGAAAAGACTTCGTGTACTTTAAGTATTTTCCATCCAACCTTTTCACCGCTAACGCTACCACCTGATATTTGATAGCATCGTAGTATTTCTTCGCCACCTTTATCGCGCCCATAAGCATGCGGTTCGACTGTACGAGAGTAGCCGCTATAGCGAAGCTCTAGTTCTCGTTGTTCTTGTATTGCTTGAGCAATAGTATTGTTCATTTTCTAGACCTCTGAATCTGTTAGCTCTGGCTTAGGTGAAATTTGAGCAGAACGATAGCTTGAATACGTATGCCCGCATGATGTACAAATATGCATCCAGCGATCTTTTGGTAAATTTACAAGTTGTTTTGTTTTGTACTCATTTTCCCAACAACGTAAGCAGTAAGCTACTCCTGTTGGGTTGCCATCTTGATTGCTTACGTAATATGCATCCCCTTGACGAACCAGAGAATCTTTTTTCTGAAAAGCATCTTCCAATTCTGCTATTTTTTTATCTTTCTCGATTAAAGCATCTTGAAGTTCAACTAATTCAATTTTAGTGTCAGCAAGTGAGCCTAGAATGTCAGCTAGTTTTAGTTTTAATTCTGCTTTTTCAAGATTCACATCACTTTCGCGTATGAATTTAACGATTTCAGTCGCAGTTTTGAGACTGCTAAGTGCGGCTCCAATTGTTGTTAGATCAACCATTTACCCACACTTACTTTCACCACAATTCAAACAAGTCAAACACCCATCCATAATAATCGCCGCTTTGGTATTACATTTACCACACAGCTGCGAGCCTTTTGGAAAGCCTTCTGTG
>JAYTEL010000247.1:0-3547 GCA_043735225.1 Methylotenera sp.
AGATGTTTTGATTAAATTTGAAACTTGCCTAGATTCCCGCCCGCGCGGGAATGACGTGATTTTAGGATGAGCAGTAAATGAAAGAACCTGACAACATTACCGAATTTAAGCAGATTTTAGAGGCTGCTTTATTAACCGCTAGCCAGCCGTTGAGCTTAGACGATATGCTAAAGCTATTTGCAGGCCGTATGGAGCGAACGACTTTGCGTATGCTGTTGGATGAAATTAAGCAAGATTGGGCGCAAGAACATACAGCAAAAGCCTTAGAATTGGTGCAAGTGGCGACAGGCTATCGCTTTCAGGCTAGGGCGCAATTTAGCGAATTTATTGCACGCTTAAGCCCAGAAAAACAGCCAAAATATAGTCGAGCGGTGATGGAAACGCTGGCGATTATTGCCTATCGCCAGCCAGTCACACGCGGCGATATTGAGCAAATACGCGGCGTGGCGGTTAACCCGAATGTGATGCGCCAATTGCAAGAGCGCGATTGGGTTGACGTGGTGGGGCAGCGCGAAGTGCCAGGCCGACCATCACTTTACGCGACCACGAAACACTTTTTAAATGATTTAAACTTGCGCAGCTTGGCCGAGTTGCCACCATTTGAAGATTTTGCGCAGACTGAAATTGCGCTATAAATTTTGCCGCCGATGAACGCAGATACACGCCGATAAAAGCGGATTTCAACCACAATATTACTCAAATATTGTTTTCAAAACAACATACACTAAACACTGTATTGACTGACTAAATAACCTTAAGCTTTTTTTATCTTCAAGGCTTAATCTGCCTTTATCGGCGTGTATCTGCGTTCATCTGCGGCTAATAAAGGTTTTTACTGTAAAATGCACTATTGCAATCAATAAGTTAACCCATCATGGCACGCCCATTCAAGCAACAGCGCGACCCGCAAGCGGCCCCACGCCGCCCCAAAACTAGCTTTACCAAGTTGGCGGTGGATGAAAATGCAGCCCCAGAACCCACGCAGCGCTTGCATAAACTGCTTGCCACGCAAGGTTTAGGCTCGCGCCGCGATATGGAGGAATTAATTGCCAGTGGCCGCGTGACTGTGAATGGCGAAATTGCCAAAGTAGGCGCTGGTGTTACGCAATATGACATTGTGCGTATTGATAGCCGCCCTGTGCGATTGCAGTTTGAAGCAGAATTGCCGCAAGTATTAATCTACCACAAGCCAGAAGGCGAAATTGTTAGCCAAGATGACCCAGAAGGTCGCGCCAGCGTATTCGATAAGCTGCCAAAAATCAAGCATGGCAAATGGATAGCGATTGGACGGCTGGATATGAATACCAGTGGCTTGTTGATTTTTACCAATTCTGGCGATTTAGCCAACCGTTTTATGCATCCGCGTTATGAAGTAGAGCGTGAATACGCGGTGCGTATTTTTGGCGAGTTAACCGAAGAACAAATGAGCCTGCTCACGCAAGGCATTGAGCTAGAAGACGGCCCAGCCGCATTTGACAGCATTAGCGCGCAAGGCGGCGAGGGTGCGAATCATTGGTATCAAGTGATTTTGCGCGAAGGCCGTAACCGCGAAGTGCGCCGTTTGTTTGAAGCGTTTCAAATGCCTGTAAGCCGATTGATGCGCGTTCGTTTTGGCCCAGTGAATTTGCCTCCACGCGTGAAGCGCGGCGCGATGCTAAAGCTAGAGCAAAAACAAGTAGTTGACTTGCTGGAATGGGCAGGAATGGAAGCGCCAAAAGCGCCGCTGCGCCAGTTAAATCAACGCGAAAAAGATAAAGCGACAACTGTGTTTGTGCCAAAAGTGCGCAAACAACGTGGTAGCGTTTTAAATAGAAAACCGCCCGAATTAGGCGCGGATGGTAAACCTATTTTTAAAGCTAGAACTGATGCAACAAAAGGTGTGGAAGTTAAAAAGTCCGAACCTAGAAAATCTGCTAACAGACGTATTCGCCAAACTAGCGACATTACACCACCTAAAATGCAGCAGAAAAGTGATAGAAATCGCGGACGGGGCTAGGCTGGCGGAGTAGAGTGCAATAACCTACTTGGGATATTCCCCAAAAGGCTTCGCGATTTAAAAATCGATGCTACAGAATCAAAATCTATCAAATCTCGTTATTCTGGCGAAGGCCAGAATACAGTCGAATATCAATTTAATTATTGTTTGCTACGGCAATCCTAGTTGCAACCTTGCCTAGATTCTAGCCATCGCCAGAATGACGTGTTGTGAGGTGTAAGTAGTTTTATCCGTTTTTATCGGCGCGCATATGCGTTTATCGGCGGTTAAATAAGCTTTTAGGCTTGCAAAGCTAACTGTTCTTTCGTCAGCAAAAACACAAACTGGTTACCAGATTCTACTTGCAGCCAAGTAAATGGTAAATCGGGGTAAGCATCCAATAGCGCAGCGCGGTTATGGCCAATTTCTACCACCAAAATACCGTCATCGTTTAAGTATTTTGCGGCGTGTGTCAGTAATGTATGCGTGTGGTCTAACCCAGCAACGCCGCTACCCAAAGCTAGTTGCGGCTCGTTACGGTATTCGGTTGGCAATGTTGCCATACTTGGCGCATCCACATAGGGCGGGTTGCTAATAATCAGATCATAGGTTTTGCCTGCCAATGCAGCGAACATGTCCGATTGAATGGCGGTTATTTGATCTTGCAGACCGTAATTATTGATATTAATATTGGCAACTGCAATTGCATCGGGCGAAATATCAATAACGTCAATCATCGTATCGGGGAAGGCATTGGCTAGCAAAATGCCCAAACAGCCGCTACCTGTACAAATATCGGCAGCAGCGTTAATCAATTCTGGGTGCTCTATCCAAGGCTGCAATCCATGCTCACATGTTTCATTAAAATCAAGTAATTCTGCAATAAAGCTGCGCGGCACGATGACGCGTTCGTCTACATAAAATTTAAAACCGCGCAGCCAAGCCTCGCGCAGCAAATACGCGGTTGGCGTACGTTTGGTGATGCGCTGCTCGATTAAATGCGCAAGATTTTTGCGCTCTTTTTCGGTAATCACTGCGTCTAAAAAGTTGTTTAAGGTGTCGTGCGGCAAATGCAGCGCGCTCATAATCAGCCACACCGCTTCATCATAGCTGTTGTCGGTACCATGACCAAAAAATATGTCGGATTCCTCAAACTGGCTGACGGTAAAGCGCAGCCAGTCGCGAATGGTAAATAGCTCTTCAGATAATCTAAAAAAATGGTTCATGAAAGTAATTTTTTCATGGTGTACTTATAGGTGTCTTTTAGCGGTTCAATATCCGCTACACCCACGCATTCGTTAAGCTTGTGAATCGTTTTATTCAGTGGGCCAAACTCAATCACTTGTTTGCAAATATCAGCAATAAAGCGGCCATCACTTGTGCCGCCCGTGGTGGATAACTCTGGCGAAACACCGTAAGCATGTTCAATTGCGCGTGAAATTGCCTCTACCAAGTTGCCGCGCGGCGTAATATACGGCTGCGAATATTCCCAAATCAATTCGTATTCAAGCTCGTGTGCATCTAAAATCGAATGTACGCGCTGCTTTAAATTCGCTTCTGTGCTGCCTGCGC
>JAYTEL010000248.1:0-1513 GCA_043735225.1 Methylotenera sp.
TAAAGAAAATAATCTGGATTACTTTGTAGCAGGCAATATTTTTAAAGAAAATGGCTGGCGCGAGCATTCAAGCTCAGATGTAAAACAAATTTTTGGCAAGGTCGGCTGGCAAAACGAGTTAAGTGATTTAGATTTATCACTCGCCTTGGCCGATACCATGATGGAAGGCACGCAAGCAGTGCCGCTATCGGCCTTAAATGAGCCCAAAAAAGCCTACACCTATCCTGATTCTATCGGCAACAAAATGGTGATGCTTAACCTAAAAGGCAGCCATTTTGTAACCGATGATAAATTAATCGCGGGCAACGTGTATTACCGCAAAAACCGCACCAGCGGCTTTAATAGCAATGCGGCCAGTAATTCTAGTAGCCTAGATCCGCTTGATACAGACAACCAAAATGTGTCGACAGATACCAATCAACATGGATATGGCGGCGCTTTTCAATTGACATTATTGAATGATTTGGCTGGCTATAAAAACCAGTTTACCGCAGGGGTGAGCGCTGATTTTGGCCGCACAGACTTTACTAGCGACTCTTTTCAGGCGACTGTAGAAGGGCATGAAACGGTGACTGTTAATCCGCAGACTTTGCTCGCCAATGTGCGTTTAAATACTAAAAATGATTATTACGGTGTTTATGCAACTGACACTTTTTCTTTTACAGATCAATTGTTTATGACATTGTCTGGCCGTTATAACTTGGCAAAAATTAAACTGGCTGGTTTTAGTGACACTGCAGGTACGATTGGCGATTTAAACGGCAATCACCGTTATAGCCGCTTTAATCCTGCCATTGGTTTTAATTACAATCCAAGTAATAACTTCGGTTTTTATGGTGGCTATAACGAAGGCATGCGCGCCGCAACGCCAGTAGAATTAAGTTGCGCCGACCCTGCAACGCCCTGCCAATTACCTAACTCATTCGCGGCTGACCCACCACTAAAAAAAGTGGTTGCTAAAACATGGGAGGGCGGCGTGCGCGGCAAGCTCGACAAAAACGTTAGCTGGAATGCGGGCGTTTACACTACTCAAAATAATGATGACATTCAGTTTATTGCCACCAACGCTGCCGGCACATTTGGTTTCTTTCAAAACGTTGGCAAAACCAACCGCCAAGGTTTAGAGCTTGGCTTAAATGGCAAATTTAACGCATTAACATTAGCAGCCAATTATGGCTTTGTTGATGCGACTTATGAATCTGATTTTACGGTTGGTTCGGCCGCCAACAGCAGTAAAAATGTGCTAGACCAAATTCAAGTCAACAAAGGCAATCGCATCCCTAGTATTGCGCGTCATACCTTAAAAATCCGCGCCGCTTATGATGTTTTGCCTGCTTGGAATATTGGCACCAATATTGTCACAACATCTGGCCAATTTGCACGTGGTGATGAAAACAATCAAGATGTAAACGGCAAAGTGCCAGGCTACGCGGTGGTTAATTTAGATACGCATTACAGCATCAACAATAATTGGAAGCTATTTGGCAAAGTGAACAATTTGTTTGATCACGAT
>JAYTEL010000249.1:0-3082 GCA_043735225.1 Methylotenera sp.
ATTATCATGGCGCGCTTTGCGCGGTATTTTGCGCTAATGTATCAAACGGGCATTCCTGTACTTAGCGCGATTAAAACTTGCGAAAATATTGTTGGCAACAGCGTTATTGCCGATGCGCTCAGTCGCGTGCACACGCAAATTAATGCGGGTGACACCATGAGTGATAGTTTTCATAATACTGGTTTGTTTCCATCATTGGTGGTGCGGATGATTAAGGTGGGCGAAACAACGGGTTCGCTAGATAAATCGCTACTTAATGTGAGCTATTTTTATGACAGAGATGTGAGCGATTTAATGCAAAAAATGCTTAAATTAATAGAGCCAGCACTGACGATTATTTTAGGTTTGGTATTATTATTTATCATGGCATCTGTGCTGCTGCCTATTTACGACTCATTTGGCAAAATGAAACTTTACTAAACCTTAAACACTATGTTTGCAAACACAAAAAAACTAATCTGTTGTGCCACCAATCACAGCTTAATCGCTGGGCTTTGGCATGGCACAAAATTGCAAACCTACGCCGTTTTTAACAATACCGATGATGACCACACCGCTTTTAGTCAGTATATAAGCCAGTTTGCCGACACCAACATCTACTTAATTGTGGATGCGATTGAAGAAGATTACAAAGTAGAAAGCATGCCGCACACCAGCGGCGCGGCGCGGCGCGAAATCATCGAGCGTAAACTGAATCAATTTAATCGCAACAGTGTATACCGCGCAGCGCATTTTATTAATCGCGCTGCAGACAAGCGCAAAGACGATCATTTTTTGTTTGTATCGCTTAACAATGCCGACTTTTTACAAGGCTGGATAGACGCCATTCAAGCTAATCAAGCGCCGCTAGTGGGTGTTTATATGTTGCCAATGATAAGCCAAGTGGCGGTGCGCCAAATGAAGCTAATGGCGCCGCATATTTTGTTGTGCGAACGCTTAACATCTGGCCTGCGCCAAACATATTTGCATAACGGTCGTCTGCGCATGAGCCGCCTAGCACCAATGCAAGACGTAAAACCAAATCAATTAGCTTACTTTTATTTGGTAGAGATTGATAAAACGCGGCTGTATTTAACTAGCCAGCGCTTAATTGCCAATGAAACCGCGCTGCAATTAGTGCTGCCCGCTATTGATAATTCTAATAACGAAATCGCCAAAAGCATTAGCCAAGAGCAAGGCCTAGAGTGCAAAATAGTCGATATGTTGGCGTATGCCAAAAATTCGAACATTGCCACCGATTTGGTAAAAAAGCACCCTGAATTTTTGCACATGCAAATGTTGGCCAATGGCAATATTCCCGATAATCTTGCGCCTGCCATGTTTAGTAAGATTCATGGCCTAAATAATGTGCGCCGCAAAATTAATATTGCAACGGCAAGTGTGGCGACCATTGGCGTGCTGATGGCCAGTTTTTATGCCTGGCAGGGTAAGCACCAAAAAGATCAATTGCAGCACATTGCAGCGCAAACGCAGCAACAACTGCAACAATATGAAACAGTTGCCAAGGATTTTCCCAGTACGCCAATTGCCAGTAGCGAGCTAAAAGTGGCAGCCGATTTAGCGCGCATCATTCAAAGCAACAATCAATCGCCGCGCCAATTGATGCAAGTATTAAGCGGTGCGTTTGAAGCCTCGCCCGAAATTGCGCTTAGCAGAATGCGCTGGATGCTTAGCAGTGATAAAGATCTAAAAGATGCAGAGGGCGGTGTCGTTAATAATGCGCAGTCAGCCGCCCTTTCTACAGGTAATGACGCCACAAAATTGCTGCAAATTGGCTTTATAAATGCCGAAATTAAAGGTTTTACTGGCGATTATCGCGCAGCCTTAAATAGCGTGAACACGTTTGTAACACACCTGCGGCAAAATAACTTGGTTGATCAAGTGATGATTTTACAAGAGCCAGTTAACGTGAGCTCGCTGGCCAATTTGCAAGGCAGCACCACCGACGAAAATGCCAGTACAGAGCGGCCGCCAGCAATATTCAAGCTAAAAATTATATTAAAACCAGTAAGCGATATTGCTGCAAATTTGGGGGCAAGGTCATGAGTTTAAGTCCGCAAGATTGGCGCAAATTGCGCTTCCCCATCATCGGGCTGGGAGCCGCATTAATACTAGTGGGTGTGTTAGTCAGCTTTGCAGATAATTACCGTAAAAAAAATGAGTTAGCTTTGCAAACTCATCAAAATAGCCTCACCCAAGCGCGGCAAAAATATCAATCGTCGGGCCTAGAAAAAGAGACGATTATTCAATATTTGCCTGTGTATAACCAGTTACTTGCCAGCGGCTTTATTGGCGAAGAACACCGCATAGAATGGATAGAAACTTTGCGTCAAATACACGCGCAGCATAAATTGTTTAGCATTGATTATAGTATTGGCCTGCAAGAAAATTATCAGCCAAGCTTTTTGCCCAATCGCGGTAACTTTACCTTGCACCGCTCGATAATGAGCCTAAAGCTCGATATGCTGCACGAAGGTGATTTATTGAATTTGATTGATGGACTGCGCACGCAAACCACACCATATTTGGTGCGTGATTGCGAAATTAAACGCCCCATTAGCGCTAGTGTAAATACCAAAACCATTGCCGCCAATATGCAAGCCAATTGTGAGATCGATTGGTTAACCTTGCGCGATCCACAATTGGCAGGTGCAGCACAAGCGGGGGTTTTATTGTGAGACTAACTACAAAATTTTTAATGGTGTTTAGTTGCCTAATATTAAGCAACTTTTTATTAAATTTATCTGCAATTGCCGCTGAGCCAATTGGCCGCTTATTTACATCGCCAGTGGAGCGCAGCAATTTAGATTATTTGCGTCAAACCAAAAAAAATGAGCCACTTAAAGTTGAAGCGCCAACACCAGAACTAGAAATTGCGCCGCCGCCAATTGTGGTTCTACCCGACACGGTTAACCTGCAAGGCTATGTAAAACGCTTTGACGGCAAACAAAGTACGGTGTGGGTAAATAACCAAGCCATGACCGAAAACTCGCGCAACAAAGATGTAGCAGTCGGCAAGTTAAGTGATGGCAGCAATCGCGTGCCGATTAAATTATCCGCCAATGGCAAACGCCTAAACCTA
>JAYTEL010000250.1:0-3390 GCA_043735225.1 Methylotenera sp.
GGCCTTAAAGGTTTGAATCAACCAGCCAACGTTAAACCGGGTGAAATGACGCGTTTAAATACGTCTATTGCGCCAACACCGCTAGCTACGCAAGATCCACTAGGTGTGCTAAATTTAACAGATTTAGCAGGCTTTCCAAACGGCAGACGTCCTGTTGATGATGTGGTGGATATTACTTTACGTGTTGCAGAAGGGGTTCTGTGTACCGCAGGCGTTAAAGCGGCAACTGCAAGTAAAGGCGTAGATACAGGTTGCGGCATTAATGTTGCGCCTGATTCAAGTGGATTGCCATTCACAGATGGTGCACGTAGTGCTAATATAGATGTTTCTGATAATACTTTTCCGTACCTTAAAACACCCACCGCAGGCTCTCCCAACGCAACATCTAACTAAAAGATAGGATAAAACAAAATGAAAATTTTTAACATTAAAACCATTACTTTTGCAATGTGCTTAACGGCTACAAGTGTGCAAGCAAGCACTTTAACCCTTTCGGCGGATAGCAACCCGAACCCAAACGTAGAGCAGTATCAGTTTACTAACAACCCTATTGGCACCAATTTTAGCGATATTTTAAATTTTACAGTTACACCAAATAGAAATTTATTCGCTAGTATAAGCGGCACTGATAATGTGCTGATTAAATTTACGTCGTTTGATTTGTATTCAGGCTCTAGTACTGGCGTTAATAGTTTGGTTGCAATTGGTGAAGTTGCTTCACCAGCACCGCAATTGTCATTTGGCTCATTAATTGGTACAGCGTTAGCAAACAATTACTTTATTAAAATTGAAGGCATTCAACAACAATTAAGTTCTTATAACGGCAATGTTAGTTTATTTCAACCCTCAGCTGTTCCTGTTCCAGCCGCATTGCCTCTCATGTTATCTGCAGCAGGTTTGTTTGGTTTTGCAAGGCGTTATAGAAACAAGTAATCAATTTTTAGTCAACTTAGCGCCCCTTAACCGGGGCGTTATGCTGTTAACTGTTGCAATTTAAAAGCTAACTTAAGCATGCTAAAAAATAAATGGTTTTATCTAGTATTGCTATTTTATTGCTGTGCAATAAGCGCCAAACCATTTATTCCAACAGACAAAAATGATGTATTGGAGCAGCTTCCTGTCAATGCTGATTTAAGTTCGTCTAGTTATAAAAGCTGGCGAGCGCAGCTTTTCGCAAATCCTCACAATGTTTATATTGCGGTTAAATTAGCAAGATTGTATATAGACCGCGCTCGAGATGAAGGTGATCCGCGTTATTTGGGATACGCCCAAGCCGCATTGGCGCCTTGGTGGCAAATGGCTAAACCGCCTATAGACGTGATTATATTGCGCGCAACTTTATATCAAAGTACCCATCAATTTGATCGATCACTTAAAGACCTTAATAGCGTTTTAAAGGTAGACCCAAACAACGCGCAAGCTTGGATAACGCGCGCCACTATTTTGCAAGTGCAAGGCAAATATGCCCAAGCATTAACAAGTTGTGAACATCTTTATTCCTTAGCGCCAAGCCTTATTACGCTTACTTGCATTAGTAATGTGCGCAATCTTAATGGCGATGCTATGACAAGCTATCAAGATTTAAAAAAAGGTTACCAGCAAGCAGCCAATGAAAAGCCTGCCTTACAATTAAACCCAGCCATACAAGTGTGGGTTTTAACTTTATTGGCAGAAATGGCAGTTAGGCTTGGCGACACGGTGGCTGCAGAGCACACTTTTCAGCAAGCCATTAACATAGAAAAACCCGATAGTTATTTGTTAGGCGCTTATGCGGATTTTTTGCTCGATCAACATCGCCCACAACCAGTAATTAAGCTGTTAAAAAATAAAACCAATAATGACGCATTGCTATTACGTTATGCCGAAGCGTTAAAAAATGCACAATCTAATGAGGCACTGCTACAAATTCAATCATTACAGCAACGTTTTGCTGCCGCCATGCTGCGTGGTGATACTGTGCATCAACGTGAACAATCGCGTTTTGAGTTGCGGTTGATGCAAAACCCAGTTAAGGCGCTTGAAATTGCCAAACAAAACTGGCTGGTGCAAAAAGAACCCGCAGATGCACGCGTATATTTAGAAGCGGCAATTGCAGCCAATGATAAAAAGGCTGTTGCAACCATGGTTAATTGGCTAGCAATAAGCCATTTAGAAGATGCAACTTTGCAAACAATAATTAACAAAAAATATGATTAAAAATTTCATCCATAAATGTCGAATCTGGAGTCATTTTTGTTTGTTAATGTTGCTTGTAAGCAGCTTAAATGCCTACGCCCATAAACCCAGCGATAGTTATTTATGGATGACTGTGCAACAAAATAAGGTGATAGGTCAATGGGATATTGCGCTACGCGATTTAGACTATGCAATTGGCCTCGACACAAACGACAGTCATACGATTACTTGGCAAGAGGTGGTAAATAAACAAAAAGATATACAAGCTTACGCATTTGCTAGGCTTAGTATTCAACACAACCATGTTAATTGCCCGGCCGTGCCAGGTCAGTTGATGATTGACCATCATACCGATGGTAATTATGTGGTGCTGGCATTTTCGGCAATTTGCGACTTTAATATCGATAAACTAATAGTGCGCTATAGCTTGTTTGCTGATTTAGATCCATCGCATCGAGGTTTACTAAAGCTAAATTATAAAAATGCAAACTTGGCAACTATAAAAACGGCTATTTTTAGCCCTGACGCGGCCATGCAAACATTTGTGCTGGAAAAAACTAGCCGCTTAACTGAATTTAAAGCGTATGTGATTGAAGGAATTTGGCATATATGGAAAGGCTTTGATCATGTTTTATTTTTAATCTCGTTATTATTGCCCGCGGTACTAATTTACGATCATAAAAAATGGCAGGCAGCACCGCATTTTAAAGCGCCTTTATACGATATTTTAAAAGTTGTCACCGCTTTTACGCTTGCGCATTCCATCACCTTAACGTTAGCGACATTGCAGGTTATTTCGCTGCCAAGCCGCTGGGTTGAATCGGTTATAGCTTTATCCATCATCTTGGCTGCGCTTAACAACTTATACCCGTACGTATTAGGCCGAAGGTGGCTGGTGGCTTTTAGTTTCGGCTTAATTCACGGCTTTGGCTTTGCAACTGTATTAGCCGATTTAGGCTTAACAAACAGCACATTAGTGCTTGCATTAGTTGGGTTTAACATCGGGGTAGAAATAGGCCAACTATGCATAGTTAGCGCATTTGTACCCATTGCTTACGCTTTGCGTCACTCTAACTTTTATCAAAAAACAATCTTTTACATTGGCTCTGCATTAATAGTGTTATTAGCAAGCATTTGGCTTGTAGAACGCGCATTTAATCAGCCATTATTTTCGCAAATCCCTTACTTATTAAAACAATTATTCAATTTTTAACA
>JAYTEL010000251.1:0-4540 GCA_043735225.1 Methylotenera sp.
CGCTTAAAGGTTTCGCGCCAAGCTTGCGGTGCAATTAATGGTAGCACGCCTTCAAATATCAGCATTAACCCTATGGCAAGTAATATGGTAGAACTCAAGTTAAACTATAACCAGCTTAACTTTTTCGCCGCAACTATCACTTAGCGCTTGAGTTTCTAACACTTGTGTTTTTATTATTAGGCCCGCGCATATATTTAAAAAAGTCAGAGTTTGGATCAAGCACCATCACGTCTGATTTATTTTTAAAGCTATTTTTGTAAGCCTCTTGACTGCGATAAAATGCGTAAAACTCAGGATTTTTACCATAAGCCGCGGCGTAAGTTTCGGCAGCATTTGCATCGCCATCGCCTTTAATTTTTTGCGCGTCACGAAATGCTTCAGCAATAATGACTTCGCGCTGTTTATCGGCATCGGCGCGAATCTTTTCTGACGCGGCCGAACCTTCTGAGCGCAATTGATTGGCAATACGTTTACGCTCTGAAATCATGCGGTCATATACCGATTTGGAAATTTCTTCTGAATAATCAACGCGTTTTAAGCGCACATCCACTACTTGAATGCCAATTTGACGCGCTTCTTTATCGGCTTTAATCCGTAAATTGCTCATAATCGCATCGCGTTCTCCCGCAATCACATCATGCACCGTGCGCTTACCAAATTCGGCTCTAAAGCCAGCATTTACCACTTTAGATAGTCTATCTTCAGCAGCCGCTTCACCACCTTCTTTAATAGAAACATAGTATTTTGCTGGGTCGATAATGCGCCACTTTACAAAAGAATCTACCATCATATATTTGTTTTCACTAGTATTAAATTTTGCTGGCGCTTCCCAATCAAGTGTCAATATTCGTTTTTCAAAGTATTTAACATCTTCAATTAGCGGCGTTTTAAAATACAAACCAGGTTCTTTTTTAACCGAGACTATTTCACCTAATCTAAATACCAGCGCATATTCGCGCTGATCAACTGTAAACAGTGACAAACTAAGCAAAACCAACAAAACAAACAATCCAATTACTATTAATCCAATATTTTTCATCATATTCTCTTTCGCTAATTAGCGGTTTTCTCTATCACGATTACGTAGTGCGTCATAATTTTTATCCGCTTCAACTTCCGGCTCTTTGTTTGCGTTGGTCGTGTTAGCACCTGCAACCCCAGCATTAGTTGCATTGGTAGTTGCCATGAGCTTATCTAGCGGCAAATAAAGCAAACTGCCACCTTTTTGGTCGACAATTACTTTACTGGTGTTACTTAAAATCTGTTCTTGTGCATCTAAATATATCCGTTCGCGCGTCACTTCTGGCGCCTTAATGTATTGCGCTAAAATTTGCTCAAAGCGGCTGGCATTACCCTTGGCCTCGTTCTCTACTTTAAGCTTATAACCTGCAGACTCAGCGGCCAGGCGCGAGGCATTACCGCGCGCTTTAGGTATTACATCGTTGGCATATGCTTGGCCTTCGTTAATTTGACGCTGATAATCTTGGTTGGCGCGGTTAACATCCTCAAACGCTTGCTGCACCTGCTCTGGAGGCTGTGCACTTTGTAGAGAAACGCTGGTGATTGTGACGCCAGCTTTATAGCTATCTAAAATTGCTTGCATGCGGTCTGACGTGTCCGCCAAACCCTTTTGCAACAAATCATCTAGCTTACTTTTGCCAACTACCTCACGAATAGCTGTCTCAGCAGCTGACATGACTGCATCATCGGTTGAGCGATTATTAAAAAGATAGTCTTTAGCGTTTTTAAGTTTATATTGCACCGCAAACTGCAAATCAATAATGTTTTCATCTTCGGTTAACATCAGCGCTTCTTTAGGCTGCTTGGTTTTGCCACCTGTTCCTTCGCCGCTTGTGCGATAACCCACTTCTAAGCGGCGCACTTGTTCCATGTTAACCACGTTAACTTGCTCAATCGGAAAAGGCCAATGCCAGCGTGGGCCAGGTTCAGTTGTGGTGGCATATTTACCAAAGGTTTGCACAACGCCAAGTGAGCCTTGATCGACAATATAAAAGCCAGTTGCAAGCCATATTGCGACTATTAACGCTAAGACAGGGATAATTGGCAAGTCAAAGCCTTTGCCATTGTTTGCGCTATTGCCGCTATTATTACTGCCGCCACTGCCGCCATTTTTTTTGCCAAATAAATTATTGATTTTTTGGCTTAAATCACGCAGAACTTGGTCTAAATCAGGTGGACCTTCATTATTTTTTTGACCTATGCCTAAAAATTTTAAGCTTAAAAATTTACGGCTTAACAGTTTCTTGCCTGATAATTGAGTGCTTAAAAAGTTAAGACCTGTATATTTGAATCTTGCCAACTTCGCCATACTTAAACTCCGTAAAAACATTATGCGTATGCACTTTCTTCTGTGCTCAATTTTTTTAACCATTGTTGATGCTCGGTTAAAGCGAGCTTAATAAATTCAACACCAGCACCTGTTTTGGCCGATACACGAATTTGAATAATCCTACCATACTCGTCGCGCTGCAAACCTGGCGCCGAGTCAGCTGTTAAGCCATCTAGACGATCAATTTGATTAAGTACAATCACTTGCGGCACTGCTGATGCGCCAATTTCATTTAATACTTTATTTACTTGTGCGGTTTGTGCGTCGCGATTGGTACTTACCACGTCAACTATGTGCAACAATAAATCTGCTTGCGCAGCCTCTTCTAAAGTAGCGCCAAAAGCTTCAATTAACGTGGTTGGCAAGTGCTTAATAAAACCCACTGTGTCAGACATCACAACCTCAGTGCGGCCTACATACTGACCTTCAACATTGTAATCAGATTGTGCATCACCCAAATATAATTTGCGCGAAGTGGTATCTAGCGTGGCAAATAACTGATCCGCCGCGTACACGCCCGATTGTGTTAAGCGATTAAATAAGGTTGATTTACCTGCGTTGGTATAACCCACCAGCGATACTGACATAGTGTTAGAACGTTTACGCGATTTACGCTGCATATTGCGCTGCTGCTTAAGTTTAGCTAATTTTTCACGCAATTGTTTAACGCGTACACCAATCATGCGTTTGTCTAACTCTAGTTGCTTTTCACCTGGGCCACCGCGTACACCAATACCGCCTTTTTGGCGCTCTAAATGCGTCCAGCCGCGCACTAAACGTGTGGATAAGTGCTCCTGCTGGGCCAGTTCAACCTGCAATTTACCTTCATGGCTTTTTGCGCGCTGGGCAAAAATATCTAAAATTAAGCCTGTTCTATCTAGCACTTTTGCTTGCAAAAATCGCTCTAAATTGCGCTGTTGCGAAGGGCTTAAATCGTGATTAAATGCAACCAGACTTGTTTCGCTAGATTCCAGCATTAGCTTTAATTCATCCGCTTTGCCGCTGCCAATAAATAATTTAGCATCGGGCGCACTACGTTTGCCTTCAATAGTGGCGCGCACATTCATGCCGCCCGATGTCACGAGCTGACGAAGCTCATGCAAGCTTTCGGCATAATCTGGCTCGCCAAAATCAACACTCACCAATACTACTGCGCCATTTGACGCAGTAGTTAGTACAGTTGGATTAGCTAGGGTGTTTTCGCCGTAACCAGTAGGCTTAATTGCCAAGCTTTATTCTTCCGCTTGTTCTGGCAGCGTCATAGTAACGGCACGCGCTGGCACGATGGTAGAGATAGCATGTTTATAGACCATTTGAGTAACGGTATTTTTAAGTAAAATCACGTATTGATCAAACGAATCGACTTGGCCTTGTAATTTAATGCCATTCACTAAGTAAATAGACACTTGTACGTGTTCTTTTCTGAGTGCATTCAAGAATGGGTCTTGCAGCATTTGTCCTTTGTTGTTCATATTGTGCTCCTTGTAGTTTTATAAAATTGGAGTAGCTTAAATAAATACATTTAAACTAAAACTGCCATGCGTACGACTATGATTGCGCTGTTTTGTTCTTATTTCAAGTGTTATCCAACATATTTTTGTTGTGAATTTAAAACTGTTTTTTGCGCTAGCCAAAACGCAAATCAATTTTTTGCGCAGGTGATACGTATTTTAAAAAAAGATGATTAATAACTGGATGAAATATGTTTGAAAATATATATCTAGATTATATAAAACAAAATAATTGATGTGTCTGAACCTGATATGACTAGTTAAGTTTACCAGTAGCTATAATTGCGGCAATTACATCAATTTGTGCGATTGTTAATATATAGCCCCCTTATCGCCAATTAACATCATTTATCCTTATGTGCAACCATGTTTAATATGGCGAATTTAGCTATTGCCTAACGTTTATGTGGCGATTTGTATTAACAATACAACATTAACATTAAATAAATTAAAATTCTGTACTTAATCCTGCCCGCACGTAAATCCTATCGTAACTATATAACGTTAAATTAGAATTTCTTTTAACATAACCCATTAACAATTTCGGTGAAAATGCCCATAGCTTTAATTTTCTGTTTAACACATCTACTTCAAAACGTGCCTCTTTATCGCGCCGCGTTTCGCCAAAAAACGGATCAGGCGCATCGTAATTTGCAATTAAGCCTTGCAATCGCGCGCC
>JAYTEL010000252.1:0-6157 GCA_043735225.1 Methylotenera sp.
GGTGATACTTCATTCTTAACAGATTTCTCACAAAGCGCCAGCGGCGGCATGATTGACACCAATGATGTCGACCCAATTGCAGAGGCCGAAGTTTATATGGCTTATGGTCGCGATGCACAAGCTGAAGAGATATTGAAAGACGCGATTGCAAAAGAGCCAAAACGCTATGAACTACATCTTAAATTGCTTGAAATGTACGCGGCAAGTAAAAATTTATCTGCCTTTGAAACAGTCTCAGGTGAGCTTTATACCAGTTTAGGTGCACACGATGCAACTTGGGCAAAAGTGGCTGAAATAGGTGTCAAGTTAGAGCCGAACAACCCGCTATATCAACTGAACAGTCAACCAACAGGCTCGCTGGACGCAACAGACTTTGCTGATTCGCCGTTAGCGGCAGAAAAAGATTTAGACTTTTCATTTGATAATGACGCATTAACTAAAGGTTTTGCGCCTGCAGGCGTGGCTGTTGCTGGCTTAACAGCGGCCGCCGCTATCGTTGGTACATCAACTAAAGATGCATTCGAGTTTGACATGCATGCGTTAGTTGACACCAACGTAACAAATGCGCCAACAATAAAAAATGATGTAAACAACACGGATGTGGCTGATTTACAAGTTTTAGCTGACAACAAATTGCCGCTAGAGGATGATATTAGTAGCACAATTGATGCCAATACAAAGTTAGTTATTAACGAAGCAGACCCTAGTGCCATGGATTTTGACATGAGCGGCTTTGGTAATAATGCAGCAACATTTACCGAGGCGCCGCAAAATTTGACTCAGGACTTTGACTACATAATGTCAAGCAACGAAATGCCGAGCAGTGAAATGCCAAGCTTAGATATTCCAACATTTTCTGCGCCACATTTTATGCCTGATTTGACCAGTCAATCGACTAATTTACAAGCAAGCGACTCAAAATCCAGCGACTTAGATTCAAGCGACTCAAAATCCAGCGACTTAGATTCAAGCGACTTAAAATCCAGCCACATAGATTCAAGCGACTTAGATTCAAGCGAAATAGAATCCAGCGACTTAGAATTTAGCGACCTGCAAGGTAATTGGAGTGAAAAAACAGACGTGTTAACAGAATCATTCGAGTTTCCGCTAGTTGAGACACCTGAATCATTACACAATACTGGCGCTTTGAATGCGCATTTTGCTGATACGAAATTAAGCGATGAATCAGATTTCGATTTTGATATCCCCACTTTGTCGCCAGAAGCGGAGAGTTTTAAGAATACCGACTTTTCTGATGCCAATTTGTTCGATTTAACCACTATTGATTTAGATTTAAACGATAGTGATACAGATACTGTTACTGGTAGTGCGGCTGATGTAACTCACGCAAATACGGCTTTAAATGTCGAGCCGATTGAAGTTGAAACCAAATTAGATTTGGTGACGGCCTATATAGAGATGGACGACAAAGAAGGCGCTAAAGAGCTGTTAGATGAAGTAATGAAAGAGGGCGGCGTTACTCAACGTAAACGCGCAGAAGAGCTGTTGGTTCAATTAACTTAATCCCGTTTGGTATAAAAAAAACCGAGCATCCGCTCGGTTTTTTTTATAACGCATAACTAATTTTGCACAAAAAGAAAGTCAATATCCTCTACAATACATCGATGTTAAGGATTAATGTTATTACGCAATTGCTGGGTTTTTTTGTGCTGGCAATCATTGTAAATACTCTACATATTCAAACTTTGTTAGTGTTACAGATGTGCTTACTAGGCCTTATTTTTTTGAAGCGGCAAGTTCAGTATTTGCGTACCCTTAAGCGTTTTAAATGGTTTTTTTTGGTAATGATGAGCATATTTGCATTTAATACTCCTGGCGAACATGTCGCGGGTTTGCCATTGGCAATTAGTCCAACTTACGAAGGCTTACTTGCAGGCAGTACGCAAACGCTAAGAATTTGCCTGATGCTAGCAGCGATATCATTGATTATTATCGCTAATACTCGCCAGCAACTTATTTCTGGTTTTTATTTTATTTTCTCGCCTCTAAAAATTCTGGGTTTAGCAGTAGAGCGATTTGCAGCGCGGCTATGGCTAACTTTGCATTATGTGGAGGTGCAGCGAGATAGTCACGTTGAGCAAAACTTGCTGAATCAGTTGAAAGCAATGACTAAATTGGACTCTAGCGAGCTTAAACATACTGCTTATGAGACAATTTCGATTGAATTTAAAATGCCGCAATTTGGCATCATAGATTGTTGCGTCATCACGCTGTTGATTGGTTTAATTGTGTTTAAAGTGGTTTTATAAATGCGCATTGCCTTGGGTGTGGAATACAATGGCGCGCCATTTAGCGGCTGGCAGAGTCAAACAAATGCATGCGGCGTGCAAGATTATGTCGAAAAAGCCATTGCAAACATTGCAAAACACAAAGTGCGCATACACGCTGCAGGCCGCACCGATACTGGTGTGCATGCCTTGATGCAAGTGATTCATTTTGATACAGATGCGATTAGACCCGAAACGGCGTGGGTGCGCGGCGTTAATGCGTTTTTATCAAAATCGGTACGAATCGTTTGGGCAAAATTGGTTGATGATACGTTCCACGCACGCTTTTCCGCCACGCAGCGTAGCTATCAATACTTGCTGGTCAATCAAGCCACCGCGCCCGCTATTAACGCCGATAGGGCAGGCTGGTATCATTTGCATTTAAATATACCCGCCATGCAAGAAGCCATTAAATATTTGCAAGGTGAGCATGATTTTAGTGCGTTTCGTGCCAGCGAATGCCAAGCCAGTACGCCAATCAGAACGCTGCATAATGCGTCTATAACAGCGCACAACCAATATATTATATTTGACTTTTCTGCCAACGCTTTTTTGCAACATCAAGTGCGCAATATGGTTGGCGCGCTTATTTATGTGGGTAAAGGACGATATTCACCACAATTTATGCAAGAATTGCTAATGCAAAAAAATCGCACACTTGCTCCACCCACTTTTTCACCCAACGGATTGTATTTGGTGGGGGTTGAATACGATAAAAAATTTAAATTATCAAGCACGCAGCGCACGCTTGAGCTGATATAACTGATATTGTGCAGCATTTAAACTAGGCTTACGAATGATGAAAG
Organism: Methylotenera sp.; assembly: GCA_043735225.1. Lineage (GTDB taxonomy): Bacteria > Pseudomonadota > Gammaproteobacteria > Burkholderiales > Methylophilaceae > Methylotenera_A. The sequence goes on from JAYTEL010000252.1 coordinate 3,095, forward strand.
AAAACCTAAGAACGCGCGTTAAAATTTGCGGCATCACCCGTGTTGAGGATGCTTTAACCGCGGTTAATGCGGGCGCCGATGCGATTGGCTTAGTGTTTTACGCGCCCAGCCCGCGCTGCGTGACGATTGCACAGGCGCAGCAAATCGTTGCAGCATTGCCGCCATTTGTGAGTGTGGTTGCGCTATTTGTCAATGCCACAACAGCAGAAATTAAAACGATATTAGCGCAAGTACCAATTGATATTGTGCAGTTTCACGGTGATGAAACGAAAGCAATATGCGAGCAAATAAGCGAGCAAATAAACTTGCCGTATTACAAGGCAATACGCGTTAAAGCAGGATCAAATTTGTTACAATATGTACAAGAGTTTGCTTCTGCAAAAGCCTTGTTGTTAGATACTTATACAGAAGCGACTTTTGGCGGTACAGGCCATGTGTTTGATTGGAACTTGATTCCCAAAAACATGACTAAACCAATTATTTTAGCGGGTGGTTTAGTGCCAGAAAACGTGGCTTTAGCTATTACGAAAGTGCAGCCATATGCGGTTGACGTAAGCGGCGGGGTGGAATCGGCAAAAGGTATTAAAGATGCTGTAAAAATTGCCGCATTTATGCACGCAGTGAAAGAATCTAGGAGTTAATAATGCAAGAACAAATCAATCAACGTTATGACATGCCCGATGAGCGCGGTCATTTTGGCCAATTTGGCGGCACATTTGTGGCCGAAACATTGGTTGAAGCGCTGGAAGAGCTGCGCAAAATGTATGAAAAATACCGTTATGATGCTGAGTTTTTGGCTGAATATGCGTATGACTTAAAACATTTTGTTGGCCGCCCAAGCCCTATATATCATGCGGCGCGCTGGTCTAGCCGAGTTGGCGGTGCACAAATTTACCTAAAGCGCGAAGATTTAAACCACACTGGCGCGCACAAAGTTAACAACACAATTGGCCAAGCTTTGCTGGCAAAACGCATGGGCAAACCGCGCGTCATTGCCGAAACTGGCGCTGGTCAGCACGGCGTGGCAACAGCTACCATTGCAGCGCGATTGGGCTTAGAGTGCGTGGTTTATATGGGCAGTGAAGATGTGAAACGCCAAGCGCCTAATGTGTTTCGCATGAAACTGTTAGGAGCCAGCGTGGTACCCGTTACCAGTGGTTCAAAAACGCTTAAAGACGCGCTTAACGAGGCGATGCGCGATTGGGTGACCAATATTGAAAACACGTTTTATATTATTGGCACAGTTGCTGGCCCGCATCCATACCCAATGATGGTGCGTGATTTTCAAGCGATTATTGGCATAGAAGCCAAGCAACAAATGCAAGAAATGGTCGGGCGCCAGCCCGATGCAGTACTTGCGTGCGTTGGCGGCGGCTCTAATGCGATGGGTATTTTTTATCCATATATTGATGTGCCGAATGTACGCTTAATTGGCGTTGAAGCAGCAGGCCATGGCTTAGAAACCGGCATGCACGCCGCGCCATTAACTGCTAACAGCCCAGTGGGGGTGTTGCATGGCAATCGCACCTATTTAATGCAAGATAATGACGGCAACATTGTCGAAACGCACTCGGTTTCGGCAGGCCTTGACTACCCTGGCGTCGGCCCTGAACATGCATGGCTAAAAGACATTAAACGCGCTGAGTATGTGGCGGTTACCGATGATGAAGCAATGACTGCATTTCACAGTTTATGCCTCACCGAAGGCATTATTCCTGCCTTAGAATCTAGCCACGCGCTTGCACATGCCGAAAAAATGGCCAAAACAATGCGTAAAGATGAGATTATTTTGGTTAATCTTTCTGGACGTGGGGACAAAGACATTAATACGGTTGCTAAGCTAGCCAACATCTCTCTCTAAAAAATGCTTATAAATCGAAAACCACTTCATTATGCTGCGTTGCATTACTAAAAACCAAAAACTCGCATATAAAACACATGCGCCTTTTTTATTTTTAGCTCGCGGCTTGCCCAATTTTGTGTTTTTCAATTTCCAAATCTATCCGAACAATATCTCAATTTAACTATATGTCACGCATTCAAACCGTATTTTCTACCCTTAAAGCTAGCAATAAAAAAGCCTTAATTCCCTACATTACCGCGGGCGATCCGCATCCGAAACATACGGTTAATTTGCTGCATACGTTGGTAAAAACAGGGGCTGATTTGATTGAGCTGGGCATTCCATTTTCTGATCCAATGGCGGATGGCCCAGTGATTCAACGTGCCAGTGAGCGCGCCTTAATGCATAAAGTTGGCTTAAAAAATGTGTTAGATATGGTGGCTGAATTTCGTCAAACTAACCAAAAAACGCCAATTATATTAATGGGTTATGCCAATCCTATTGAGGCGATGGGCCAAGCTACATTTACCCAAGCAGCCAAAGTGGCGGGCGTTGACGGTGTGTTAACTGTTGATTATCCGCCAGAAGAATGCACACAATTTATTGCTAATTTGCAAGCCAATGGCATGGATAGTATTTTTTTACTATCGCCAACCTCAGACGCGGCGCGCGTGAGTTTAATTGTGAATCAAGCCAGCGGATTTTTGTACTATGTGTCGCTTAAAGGCGTAACGGGCGCTGCCAACTTAGATGTGGAGCAAGTCAAAGCCCGTGTGGCAGAGATTCGCACTAAAACCAATTTACCTATTGGCGTGGGCTTTGGCGTAAAAGATGCCGCAACCGCAAAAAATGTGGCCGCATTTGCCGATGCGGTAGTGGTGGGCAGCCGCATGGTGACGACTATAGAAAACTCGAATGATGATAATTTAATCGCCAATATCAGCGCATTGATGCTCGAATTGCGCACCGCAATTGATGCTTAAGCATAAAGATAGTTTCTTAAAGGGGTAGGTGATGAGTTGGCTAGACAAAATTCCGCAAAAAATTAAGCGTGTTGTGGGTTCTGTACAAAAGAAAAATGTGCCAGAAGGCTTGTGGAGCAAGTGCGATTCCTGCATGACAGTACTATACAAAACTGATTTGCAGGACAATTTAGAAGTTTGCCCCAAATGCAGTCACCACAACCGCATTGGCGCGCGGGAGCGTTTAAATCAATTGCT
>JAYTEL010000253.1:0-2560 GCA_043735225.1 Methylotenera sp.
GCGTAGGTTTTATCACCAAGCCGGCTATCACAAAGTAATAGTGCTAGCGATAAAAATTCGGTAGAAGTATCGAGTGCTAAAAGATTCATGTTAATTTATTATTTATTGCTTGTATCTAAACCGCAAGTCTTACAACCACCCCCGTCATTCTGAGCGCAGCGAAGAATCCAGTTTTTTGTCATATTGCTTGGATTCTTTCGCCCAGATAAACCTTGAGCCCCGCATGACGGATATGAATAGATTTGGTTTTAATCATGCGTTATTTTACCGCGCAATTGCTTCACGTGGCTGCGTATTGTTTTACCTTCTAAGCGCCGTTGTTTAGAGCCATAACTCGGCCTCGTCGCGTAGCGCGTTGGTTTGACGAAGTTTGCAGCATTGACAACCTCATGCAAGCGCTTAATCGCGTCCTTCTTATTCGCCTCTTGCGTGCGATATTGCTGGGCTTTAAGTATCAATACACCCTCATCATTAATGCGATTATCTTTGCTAATTAACAACCTATTTTTTAGCCAATCGCTTAAGCTACTAGCGACTATATCAAACCGCAAATGAATCGCGCTTGAAACTTTATTCACATTCTGCCCACCCGCCCCTTGTGCGCGGATAGCGGTGAGTTCATATTCGGTTTCAGGGATTAGAATCATGCTTGAATTAAAACTTAGTAATGATGCCGCAATTGCGCAATCAGCAAATGATCAGCTTCTACTTTATACACAATACGATGCTCATCATTAATGCGGCGCGACCAATAGCCGCTTAGCGCGTGCTTAAGCGGCTCTGGCTTGCCTATGCCTGCAAACGGCTCACGTTGAATTTCTTGAATGAGCTGATTAATACGTTTAAGCATCTGCTTATCTTGCGTTTGCCAATAACAATAATCTTGCCAAGCAAGTTCGGCAAAAATCAACTTCAATCTGCCAAAGCTCTTTCTGTTCCCTTACCTGCATTCAGTTCAATCACCGCATCCAACAATCGCTTCGCGTTATTTGGGCTACGCAGCAAATACGCCGTTTCCTCCAAGGCTTGGTAATCTTCTAACGACAACATCACCACTGATTGCTCACGATTACGCGTAATAATCAACGGCTCGTGGTTTTGGCACACGCGGTTCATATTGCTAGCAAGCTGCGCACGCGCGGTTGTATAAGTAATAGCGTCCATATTTTTACCTTTCTACATGTACATCATACTGTACATATTTTAGCCTAGATTGTCAAATTCACAAAAATAAGCATTTAGTGACTTATATGAATTTGCTTTCAGGTATTTTGCAGTTTGAGTAAAATAAAGCACAAGATATATTGGAGATCATTAATTGAATTACACTAAACAACCAGAGCATGTAAAGCGAAGAATCGAATTTTTACTACAAGAGGCACGGCTTAAATCTCCTAGAGACCAAATAATAACATTTATTATGCGAGTCATATCAAACCACGCTTCAGTTAATTTTGATGGGGGCTCTAGTCAAATTAAAAAGAACAATTTACACGTAAGTCAAAAAGCTTTAGACAACCTCTACGCATCAAATCTTTTCGATAACTGGACAAAGTCTACAATTAACGAACATCAAATACCACTCAAAATAACATGGAATTGGTTATTAGAAAAACCAAACATTATTGAAAGCAGTGACATTTGGAGCCACTTTGTAAAAAATCCAATGGTAACAATATTAAAATCTGAAGACAAAGATCTGAATAAAATAGGTGCTAGGTCCAGCAACGATGTAGAAAGGTATTTAAACGCTGATATAAAAATCATAACGTAAAAAAAAACCTTACGAGATTTGGAAAAGTCATCTTAAATCGAAATGAATTAAAATATTTTTATTTCACTGCAAAAAAACGCTTCCACATCCGCCAATTCCTTAGTCCGCCTAAACGGTGGCAGGCTTTGCCAGATGCGCTTTCCGTAAGGTTTGGTGATTAGGCGCGGGTCACAAATCACTAGCACGCCACGGTCGGTTTCATCTCGTATCAGCCGCCCTGCGCCTTGCTTGAGCGTAATTACCGAGTACGGCAATTGATATTCCATAAACGCGTTTTTGCCATCGGCAGCTAATTTGTCGATGCGCGCAGACAGCACAGGGTCATCGGGCGGGGCAAACGGGAGTTTGTCGATGATGACGACAGATAGCGCTTCGCCGCGTACATCGACGCCTTCCCAAAAGCTCTGCGAGCCAACAAGTACGGCGTTGCCATGCGCACGAAAGCGGTCTAACAATTCTGTGCGCGTGCTTTCGCCTTGCAATAACAGCGGGTATTCCATGCCATTATTGGCGAATTCATCTTTTAAAATTGCATGTACTTCTCGCATAGCGCGCAAGCTGGTACACAGCACAAAGGCTCGACCACAGCTGGCTTGTATCACAGGCAAGGCAACTGCGGCAACTGCGGCGGTATAACCTGTACTGTTTGGATCAGGCATGCCAGCAGGCGCATATAATAAGGCTTGAAGGTCATAGTTAAATGGGCTTTCCCAAAAGCCTGTCGTCGCGTCATGCAAGCCCATTTGGGCGATATAGTGGCTGAAATCGCTTTTAACTGCCAGCGTG
>JAYTEL010000254.1:0-3569 GCA_043735225.1 Methylotenera sp.
AATCGCTATGGTGATGATGGAAGCCGCGTTTGGCTTGGCAGGCGTTGTCGCCGCGCCCATTTATTATGCGTATGTTAAAAGTGAGTTGCGGGCTAGGGAATTGGTTTGAATTCAAAGTAAAACTGACTTTGCTTTACGTTATTCTGTAACAATTAATTCAATCAAACCATCAATAAACCGATTGCGCTCCATAGGTAAAATCTCTTTACCTTGCAAAATCTCTTGCACGATACCATAATGCATAATACTGCCAACAAAAAACCGAGCAGTGATTTCAGTATCGACAATTTTTAATTTGGGATGGTGGGCTAGTAAATAGCTCAATTTTTCAAGCATGGGCTTTTCAAAATCTCTAACAAAAGTCTGCGCTAAATTTGGAAAACGCCCAGACTCACCAATAATTAAACGAAATAAGGTGAGTAGCGGCTCATCGCCAGAAAAATTGTCTAGAAAGTCGATTGCTAATAACTTTAAACTGTCGCGAATAGGGTGCTTTAGGAATCGCTCTCCATCTAACAATCGATTGCTTTGCGTCATGTAGTGAATCAATGCAGTGAATAAACCTTCCTTATCTTTAAAGTAACTGTAAAGCGTAGGCTTGGATACGCCAGCCGAAACCGCAATCCTATCCATACTGGCAGCCGCATAGCCGCAAACCATAAACTCTCGCATTGCTCCGACAAGGATAGCTTCTGCCTTGTCTGCTATTTTTTGTTTTTTTAAAATGATTGGATTCATCTTAACTATTGACACCTTGTAAATAGTTTAATATACTAAATTGTATTTTACTACACAGTTTAGTAAATTAAATTTATATTTAACCGATCTTACCTGTATTTCTTTTATCCAAATATTATATACGAGGGCATATGAATACAATAATCAAGACACAAGTCATCATAGTGGGCGCAGGCCCAACAGGGCTTAGCCTGGCTTGTCAACTGGTTCGATACGGGATTGATTTTGTCATAATCGAAAAAAAGTCAGGTGTGACACAGCATTCTAAAGCGCTTGGCGTTCAAGCGCGTACACTTGAAATTTATGATCAACTTGGCGTAGCAAAACAAGCCCTCGAACGTGGCCAAATTGCTGGAAAAATTCGAATTTTTACGAAAGGCGAAGTGCGAGGCGGCATTGATTTGTCTGCAATGGGGCAAAGCTTGAGCCCTTATCCGTATTTATTTATTCTGGAGCAAAGTGAAAATGAACAGTTGCTTTTTGAATATCTACAAATCCACCAAAAACAAGTTTTATGGCAAACAGAGCTTCAATCGTTTACTCAAGATGAAACAGGCGTTACTGTGCAAGTGAAAACAGTAAATGACGCTTTACAAACTATTTCTGCATTATATTTAGTTGGCTGCGATGGCGCAAAAAGCCCAGTTAGGCATCAACTTGGCCTCTCATTTGAAGGTAGTACATTTGAGAGAATGTTCTATGTAGTTGATGCAAAACTAGAATGGGCACTGAGTCATGATGCAGGATATGGTTTTCTATCACGCAATTCATTTGGCATCTTTTTGCCGATGCAAGGCGAAAATCTGTACCGCATTATTGGCACATTTCCTGAAGGTTTTGACAAAGAGGAAACTGAAATTTTATACGATGAAATCGAACAACGCATCAAGGATAATAGCAAATTAGATTTTAATATTACCAACGTCAATTGGTTCTCTGTTTATAAAGTACACACCCGCGCTGTCAATCAGTTCTCGTTGGGGCGCTGTTTCGTTGCAGGAGATGCAGCGCACATTCACTCGCCAGCAGGCGGTCAAGGTATGAATACGGGCATTCAAGATGCTTATAACTTGGCTTGGAAAATGGCTTTTGTGATTAAGGGCTACGCAAGTGAAGAATTATTGAACACATATAACGAAGAGCGCCTGCCAAATGCGCAAAAACTGTTGGCATCAACTGATCGAGGTTTTAATGTGCTGGTAGGCTCGAACTGGTTTTTTGGATTGATGCGAACCGTCATTTTACCCATAGTAGCAAAATACGCGATGGGACGCGATTTTGTCGGAAAAAAGATGTTCTCATTTATGTCACAAATTCATATTAATTATCGACACTTAACATTAGCTTGGCATGGTGGCGATAAAGATTTCAGGATTAAAGCGGGCGATAGGATGCCTTATTTTTTAATCGATGGCGACAGTGTGTATAACAAACTTCATGCGCCCAAGTTTCATCTGCTCAACTTTACAAATAATGAAAAGGAAGAGCAAAATTTGCCAAAGAAAATTGAAAATGAATATGGTAATTTAGTAAATTATTACCATATCCCGTTATGTCAAATTGTGACAGAAATCTTTGGCACTCATCGATCTTTCACAGTGCTTATAAGGCCCGATAACTATATTGGATGTATTTCCACACATTTTTCCTTAGCAGATTTAACCACCTACTTAACTCAGAATATGGGCAAGGTGATGGATGCCAAATTACAACCGATGCTCTGAGTGCCGCATAGATATTAGTCTTTAGAAGAGGTGTGTAAATGAATGAAAGTGCTAACAATCAAACTATTTGCTCCATTGAACATTTTTATGCGCAAAAAATCAATCATCTATCATTAGTTGAAGCGCAAGAAATTCATTACAGCCTAATCCACAATTTATTCACGGGTATAAATATCATAGTGAAATTGCAAAAAAACTTGTAAAAGCGCACGACATTACGCATATTGTATTTGGCTGCGATACCACTTGCTAAGAGAATTGCGTGGTGACTTTGGACGAAATTCGGTGTAAAAAGTTTAGTTGGAAGGAAACACTAAACTACGCAATAGATAAAGAAAGCAGGGTGCTCATCGTGAACCCTATTGGTTATTAAGCGATATTTATATTATTTATAAAACATTTTAAGTGAAGTATGGAAAGTAAAAAAGCAAACTGTTTCATAAAAAATGGGAATACTTCGAAGAAGATATACATGGCTAAGACTATTGGCAAAATTAGAAATGAATTCAACATTCAAATTATTGCTTAATCTATTCTGAGAGGATGGTATTTAATATCACTATGCCCTGCAAGCCTAATGGATATTGGCTTACAAGGCATAGACTCTTCTCGCGTCTCTAAAACAATGTTCATTTTAATTTATAAAGCCGCGTTTCTAGTGTTTTTCCATCTGCAACTTTGTCCAATCGCGCGCCAGCGCTATCGCCTAATTTAGCTAAACGTTCATCTGGCGCGGGGTGGGTTTTGAAGAGTAGCGCGACGCTGCTGTCATTTTTATTGGTTTGCGCCATGGTTTGTAACACTTCTGCCAAGCCATAAAAGTCATAACCCGCGCGGCTTGCCAGCACCATGCCCATGCGGTCAGCCTCAAACTCGGCATCTTTATCTAGACTGCGCGCGCTAATTTCTGCGCCGCTGCCAATGGCTTTATCGGCTAACTTATTGCCTTTGGCGAATTTTTCTTTTAGCCAGCTGCTGCTAATATTTAATAATTGCTGTTTTTGCAAGACTTTTAGTTGATGTTTTTTCACTACGTGCGCAATCTCATGGCCTAGCACGCCTGCCAATTGCGCCTCGTTAGTCAATTTTTGGTACAAACCTTTGGTA
>JAYTEL010000255.1:0-10097 GCA_043735225.1 Methylotenera sp.
GCCCAGCAGGCGGCCAAGCACACGGCCGATTTACATGAACCGGTTATTGTTGACGAGCATATTTACAAAGAAAAAATACGCGCTGAAACTGCGCTTAATTCGATAAGCGACGCCGTCATTTGCACCGATATTAAGGGTAATGTTGATTACCTAAATATTGCCGCCGAGAAGATTACTGGCTGGCGACGGGAAGAGGCTTTTGGCCACCCTATCAATGAAATATTTAATATCATTAATTCTAATACCCGTTTGCCCGTAATAAGCCCAATAAATTGTGTGCTACAAACCCAGCAAGCGCGCGGCTTGCCGCCTGATACTATATTAATTAAACGCGATGGAACTGAAGTAGAAGTTGAAGATTCAACCTCGCCTATTCACAATTGGGATGGCCAATTTACTGGTGTGGTGATTGTGTTTCACGATGTAAGTGCCACCAAAGCCATGGCAAGCAAAATGGCGCATTTAGCGCAGCATGATTGTTTAACAAACTTACCCAACCGCATGTTACTAAATGACCGTATTGCGCAAGCCATTGCCTTGGCTAATCGGCATCACACGCAACTTGCTGTACTTTACTGTGATTTAGATAATTTTAAACATATTAACGATTCTCTAGGTCATTTAGTGGGCGATAAGTTATTACAATCAGTCGCTAAACGTTTAAAAGAGTGCGTGCGTGATAGCGATACGGTTAGTCGTCAAGGCGGCGATGAATTTGTTATTTTATTAGCAGAAACTAAAAGTAGCGAAGATGCTGGTATATCAGCACAGAAGATACTAGACACACTGCAAGCGGTGCACGGCATTGCCAAAAGTGAATTACATGTGACTACCAGCATAGGCGTTAGTGTGTATCCTGCTGATGGACTGGATGCAGAAACATTGCTTAAAAATGCAGATACTGCCATGTACTATGCAAAAGAAAAAGGCCGTAATAACTATCAATTTTTTATTGCCGAAATGAACGCCCGCGCTATTGAGCGATTAATTATTGAAAGCAATCTAAAGTTAGCTTTAGAAAAACAACAGTTTATTTTATATTATCAGCCCAAGGTAAATCTTAAAACAGGATTAATGACTGGCGCAGAAGCACTACTACGCTGGCAACATAACGAATGGGGCGAGGTTGTACCTGACATTTTTGTGCCTATTGCAGAAGATTCTGGCTTAATTGTGCCAATTGGCCGCTGGGTATTGCGCCAAGCTTGTATGCAAGCCAAAGATTGGCAAAATGCAGGCCTGCAAAATATCGCCATTGCTATTAATATTTCGGCGCAAGAATTTTTACAAAAGGATTTTGTAGCGGGCGTGCGCGCAATTTTAAAAGAAACGGGCTTAGAAGCCCAATTTTTAGAGCTTGAAATTACTGAAAGCGTGTTAATGCGCGACGCAGAGTGCAGCAGAACAATATTAACGCAGCTAAAAAAAATGGGTATCAAGCTGGCCGTAGACGATTTTGGTACGGGTTATTCTAGTTTAAGTTATTTGCAGCGCTTTCCTATAGATGTACTTAAAATCGACAAATCATTTGTGCAAAATATTGAATCTGCTAAAGATGACGGCATTATTGTCAGCGCGATTATTAGCATGGGCAATAGTTTAAAACTAAAAGTGGTGGCTGAAGGTGTAGAAACGTCCAGCCAATTGGCTTTTTTAAAAGCGCGCCACTGTGAAGAGGGTCAAGGCTACTTTTTTAGTCATCCGTTAACGCCAGACGAGTTTGCGAAAATGTTGTTAACAAACATGCCAGCTTTAGCGCTCGTTAATTAGATCAAATAATCATTTATTTATTTAAATAAATTTGCATCTAATGTTACTTACCGCACGGATAAAATTCGACCAATCAATCAAAATTCCCTTACACCTGCGACAACATTAATATTTTCAAAAATTAATAAGTAGCGCAGTTTTATATTTAAAAACTGTATATTTTAAAACTGTAATTTTAACAACAGCATTATTAAGGAGATTGAAATGAGCTATCAAGATAACGACACTTACGGCATGTATAACAGCAACAATGGTGACGGCCCTGGACCACAGTTAATGGGCGCAGACACGCTAATAGGCAACGATGTATACAGTCAAAACAACGAAGATTTAGGCGATATAAAAGAGATTATGCTTGATACGGCTTCAGGCAAAATTTGCTACGCGGTATTATCGTATGGTGGATTTTTAGGAATGGGCGAAAAATTATTTGCCGTGCCTTGGCAAGCATTAACGCTAGATACTGAAAATGAACGATTTGTATTAAATGTAGATTCGGCCAAGTTAGATTCTGCGCCTGGTTTTGATAAAGATAATTGGCCAAATATGGCAGATGAAACGTGGGCAAATAGTATTCACAGTTATTACGGCACGCAGCACAAAAGAACGGATTCAATGCATTCTAGTATGTAATAAGGTTATAGATCGGAATTTTCTCCCACCACGTTCTCCCTAACGTGGCTTAGCCCTCGAAATTTGAGGGCTTTTTTTGGGTTTAAATTTACGGTTTAACTTTATGACTTAACGTCATGATTTAACGTCATGATTAAAAGCAAAGCGCTTAACCAAGAAATCGTTAAGCGCCAACAAGTGTGGTCTGCAAGAACTGTGCATAAGTGTAAATCAGCAAACTAAAATTTAAGATGTAATTTGCTAACTATTTTACTAATTTCAGTTGAGCGTTGAAATGGCGCAGACACAATCATTAATATAGCGCCATTTTCAATGCTTTTTTTATACTTTGCTAAATCATCATTAAAAAAATTAACGCCAAAAACAGCTGCGCCTATAGCCGATAAAGCCGCGCCTAACACCATCAAAGCGCCAACTAAAACCATCCAGTTAATGTGCAGCGATTGTGGAATGCCCGGGAAAAAGAAATGCGTAACTAGCCCGGCAATCAAGCCGATAGACGCGCCAATCAACAGTCCTCTTTCACCTTCGTTAACCACATTAGTACTTTCAAGAGTGTTAGCCGGATGCAACTTGCCTAAATCGGTGCCTGGTTTTGCCAAGAAACTAATATTTTTATTATCAATTCGCGCCAATAACAACGCTTCTGCTGCTTGATTGGCAATTTGAATATTGGGTAGTAAAAATTTTAGTTGTTCGCGCATAACTTTCTCTCTTATTAAATAAAGTTTAAGTGTAGGGTTTAGTCTGTTTTAATACGCATACCATCTAAAAGTGACGACATGTCGTCTGCATGCTCTTCTTCCATCGCTAAAATTTCTTTTATCATGCGCTGCGTGGTTGGGTCGTCATTGCCCAAATAATTTATAAATTCACGGTAACTTTCAATTGCAATGCGCTCGGCAATTAAATCTTCTTTAATCATCGACACCAATGAATCGCCAGGCATGTATTGCGCATGGCTACGACTACTTAAGCCATCTGGCGAAAAGTTCGGCTCGCCGCCAAGCTCGGTAATGCGTTTGGCGATGCGATCTGCATGCGCCATTTCTTCTTTTGCGTGCTGCAAAAATTCACCTTTAACCGATTCTGAATATATGCCTTTAGCCATAAAATAATGGCGTTTATAACGCAATACACACACCAATTCGGTCGCTAACGCCTCATTTAGCAATCCAATCACCGCTTCTTTATCGGCCGCGTAACCTGTGGTTACAGCGCCCTCTTCAACATGTTGACGGGCGCGTGCGCGAAGTGTTTTAGTATCAGTTAATGCTTTAAGATTGCCTGGACTAATGTCGCGATTGTTACTACCTGTATCTTTCCTAGCGTCTTTTGCTACATTCGTGTCATTTTTAGCTGATTTCATTTTTGCCACCTTATGTTTTTACACGGTAAATTTGGTCAAGTTCAATACTATCAAAGGGGTTGTTTTTATAGATAAACTGCTCTGAATCAACCGATTGTTCAATCACTAAATCGTCATATTTTTCTTTTTGTTGCTGAGGTGTTGGAACGTAAATACTATCTAATTCTGCTAATGATTTATTTTTTTCTATGTCGGCGTTATTTTCACAAAAAGTTTTCAGGTTGCTAACAAATGATGCACATCGGATTTTTGCGGACTTATATTCACTCAATATATTTTTCTCAAGTGTTTGGGATTTATTATTAGGTTTGTTTTCTGCACTAGCCCAGTTAAAGGTGCTAAAACAAAAAATAAGGGCAGTTAAAATAATTGCAGATAAAGCAATGTCATTTAAGCTTAACTCTAAATTTTTCATCTAGGTTCACCCTTAATAACTGAAAGATTGTGCAAGTTATTGTTTTTTATTCGTCGATTATTTAAAATCTTATTAATAATTAGATTCACATTTTCAACCGTGTCATATTTAATTTGATACAAGCCACATTTGCTTATGCGTACATAATGCGTTTTTTGTTTATTCAGAATTTTCATAATTTTGCTAAAGCGCCAATTAAGTTAAATTATTTTGTTTGCCGTCGTAATCAATCATGTTTTTTAGCATACTTTTAACATCTGCCAATTGTTTTGCGGCTTTGTCTCGTTTAATTTTTTGAGCGTCTCGTTCTTCTCCGTCCAAATGTCCATTCATTAAATCAATGCTACGTAGTGGGCCTTCATCAAATTTTTGTTGCTTAAATTTATTGTGGCGCTTGGCTTTCAATTCTGGCCAAGGGCCATTATTACGATCTCGATGCACACTAGCTCCTTTAAAAATTAATCTTTCACATCCAATTTAAAAATACTTTTTCTACCGATTATTTAAAGCAGTTATTATTAATTTTCAAACCCATCAATATTTTTTTGTTTTTTTTGCCAATCTGCTAATTGATTCTCTGCTTCATCCTTGCCAATACCGTACATCACTTGTATTTTGCCGGCTAAATGTTCGCGCTTGCCCGCGATAACGTCCAGTTGATCGTCGGTTAATTTGCCCCATTGTTGTTTTACGTTACCTTTAAATTGTGTCCAGTTGCCTTCTATTTGATCCCAATTCATTTTGGCGTCCTTTCTGTACTAGTTGTTACTAATTTTTAAGTTGGCTTATTTTATGATTTATTACATATTGCGTCGGTGTGGTAACGCACATAAGGGCTTATTTTGTTAGCTATTTCTAAGTCGATAAAAATAGGTCATTTTGTGCGCTTAATATCTCATTAATAGATTGTGATTTCATTTCAAAATTGGTGGAAGCCTGATTCCAATCAACCACTGACCACCAGGCTTTTAAGTAATCTGGGCGGCGATTTTCATAACGCAGGTAGTAAGCATGCTCCCAAACATCGTTAAGCAAAACAGGCAATAGCTGTTGCATTAAAGGATTATCGTGACCAGTTGTGGTAATCACTTGTAAATTAGCTCCGTTTTTTAAACTGCATACTAGCCATACCCAGCCAGATCCAAATACTTTTGCGCCTTCGCCTTCAAATACTTTTTTAAATTCAGCCAAGCTACCAAAATCACGATTAATGGCATCGCGAAGTGCGCCTTTAGGCTCGCTACTGCCAGATGGTTTGATTGCTTGCCAAAACATACTGTGGTTAACATGGCCGCCTGCATTATTATGGACCGCGGTTTTAATTGAAGTTGGCAATTGGGCTAAATTACATAAAAGCCACGCTGCCGATTTATCTTGAAGCTGTGGAAATTGTTCTAAGGCCTCATTTAATTTTTTAACGTAGCCGCCGTGATGATTATTGTGATGCAATATCATGGTGCGCGCATCTATAGTGGGTTCTAGGGCAGCAAAGTCATATTTTAATGCGGGTAATTGATGCTTTTTTTTGGATTTTGGTGCTTCAATTGTTTTGCAATCAAAAACTGGTTGAATGGTTAATTCACTCATGATTTGCCTCATTTAAATTACGACAAAACACGAAGTTTACTTTTTAGTTTTATTTTGTCTGTGCGTTTGCACACATTAAACAAAACTTTTAATACGTACATTGGCCATGACTGTAAGTACGATTTTTTTAAGTTGTTGTAAATTAATAAGTTGTTGTAAATTAAACTGAATGTAAGTGTGCTATCGAACAGAAGCTTATTAGTTGATAGCGTATATTTTGTTTAGGCTAGCGTGTGCTTAAACTTTATTTTGCCTACTTATAAGCCTTTGACGTTTACTTCACCCTATTGAAAGCCAGCTTGAAAGAAGCCAACTTGACTGCTAAACCAACTGTATTTGGCAAAAACCGCTTATTAAATTTGTTGCCCAGCAATAAGCGCAACCAATTTATTAGCCGCTGTGATGTGGTTGACTTAAATTTGGGTGAAATAATTGGCAACGCTGGAGATTTAATCCGTTATGTATATTTTCCAACCGAAGGCGTTATTTCGTTAGAGAAACAAATTACAGGCAGCCCACATATCGTGATGTGTCTTATTGGTAATGAAGGCATGCTGAACATGCGATTAGCGCTTGGTGTTGACATTACGCCATGCCGCGCGGTGGTGCAAAAAGCAGGTTTTGCCTTACGCATTAATGCTGCAGATTTTCTGCTTAACCTGCAACAGCTGCCTGCGCTTGATTTACTGGTTAAACGCTACACTTTTGTCACCTGCAGTCAGCTATTTCAGACATCTGCCTGCAATCTTTTTCATGTATTAGAAAATCGCTTGGCAAAATTAATATTATCGTTTCACGATAGGTCGCAATCGAATGAGCTACATATCACGCAAGAGTTATTTGCACAAATGTTGGGCGTGCGCAGAGTTGCCGTCACCAAAGCTGCGGGTTTATTGCAGCGTAAAAACTTAATTAGTTATAGCCGTGGCAATGTGATTGTGCACAATTCTAAAGGTCTTACAGACGTTTCATGTCTTTGCTACCAAGCTGATAAAGATGCGTATGCACAATTTATGCAGGCCGACGTTTTTAAAGACGACCAGTTGATAGTTGAGCTTGAAGATATGCTTTAGTTTATTTGAATAATGGCATTTAATATTTAGCCATTTTTTTAAGGCTTTTAATTAAAACCAGCCCTAATAAATGTTGAATAACCGTATAAATTCAATAATTTACTAGTGCTGGTTTATTTCAACTAACTATTATTTAGCTTTAAGTCGCATATCATTTTTAACTGATGTAACGCCTTTAACGCCTTTAGCTACCGACGCCGCTTTTGCAATATCCTCTTGCGAGTTTACAAAACCGCTTAATTGCACAACACCTTTAAATGTTTCAACATTAATTTCGGCTGATTTTAAAGTTGGCTCATTAAGAACCGCAGCTTTTACTTTGGTTGTAATAATGCTGTCATCAATGTATTCACCTGTGCCTTCTTTTTTGGCGGTAGAGGCGCAGCCCAGCATCACTGCAAATATCGCTACCAACATAAAACCGAATATAGAATTAAGTGCCATTTTAGATTGTTTCATTTTTTTATCTCCATAAATTAACTAATAATAGTGGCGGTTGAGTTGCCACTAGTAACGATTTGAAACCGCAACTTTTATAATCTTGTACCAATAATTTAAAAGCTTCTGTACGGTAGCGTACTTAATTAAATATTTTTTTAAGGTATGGTAAGCTCATGTTTTATTGTTTGTAAGGTAAGGCAATGTTCGTTAAACCATTCAATATTTGTGTTGTTCTGCTACAAATGATTGCACTTTCTGCATGCACGTCTATACCGATATTTACGCCCGATATGGCGATGCAGGCGCCCAAAACTATTCGCCTAGAAAATGCGCAAGGGCCAATAAGCAATCAACAAAGCAAAAAAATAATCAACAAAATAAAAAAAGATGGTTTGGAAACCAATATTTTTGACAAGCATTTAGCACTTATTTCTAGCATTGTTGGCAGCCCATTAATTGTTGGTAATAAAGTGAAATTGTTAGTTGATGGGCCAGCCACTTACGCTGCAATGCTCAGTGCAATTGACAGCGCAGTTGATCACATTAATATGGAAACCTATATTGTTGAAGACGATGAAATTGGCCAGCAATTTGCGGCTGTTTTAATAGCCAAGCAACGTAGCGGCGTACAGGTGAATTTAATTTACGATAGTGCCGGCTCGCACAATACGCCAAAAGCATTTTTTAATTTGCTTAAAGAAAGCGGTATTAATGTATTGGAATTTAATCCCATCAATCCGCTAGACAAGCGAAAAGATTGGGAGTGGAATCAAAGAGACCATCGGAAGCTACTGATTGTAGATGGCAAAATTGCTTTTTTAGGTGGCATTAATATCAGCAGCGTTTATTCAAGCGGCTCTTCTGGTAGCAGGCCTTCAAAATCTTCACCAAAAAAATCTAAAGATGGTGAAAATAAAATTCCTTGGCGCGATACGCATTTGCAATTATCAGGGCCGGTGGTGGCTGAGTTTCAAAAATTATTCACTGATACATGGCAACAACAAAAAGGTGAGCCGTTAGCTGCAAAAACTTATTTTCCAGCGCTAATCAGCCAAGGTAATGAAGTGGTGCGCGCCATCGGCAGCAACCCAGATGAAGCTTATAGCCAAATTTATGCCACGTTGTTGTCGGCCATTAACAGTGCAGAAACGCAAGTTTTTTTAACCAATGCCTATTTTGTGCCAGATCCGCAATTGCTGACTGCCCTAAAAGAAGCCGTTAAACGAGGCGCTGATGTGCGGCTGTTATTGCCCGATAAAACGGATTCCAACTTAGTTTTTTACGCCTCTCGGTCTTATTACGATGAGCTATTAAGCGCGGATGTAAAAATTTACGAACACCAAGCGGCGCTGTTACATGCCAAAACGGCGTTAATCGACGGCGTATGGTCTACAGTTGGCTCTACAAACCTTGATTGGCGCAGCTTTGTAAATAACCAAGAGATTAACGCAGTGATGTTGGGCCAAGATTTTGGTGCGCAAATGCAAAACCAGTTTCAAAAAGATTTAGTTTCTTCCAAGCAAATCACCTTGCAAGATTGGCGTAAACGCTCGCTTAGCGCACGAATCAAAGAGCAATCTGCCCGCTTGTGGGCACGCTTACTTTAAATTTTATTATCCCTATTTCAGATTGGACTTTTTTGATGCACTTTTTAAATAAAACAATATCATCGTTAAATGAAACAATACCAATGTTAAATAAATCAATACTAACGCTTAATAATTTAGTATCAAGGCTAGGCAATTTAATTGTAAGGCTAAACAATCTTACTTTAAAGATAATCATTTTAACTACCGTTTTAATAACGCACGCCGTGTACAACCAAGCCTTTGCGAAAGATAAGTTAGCTGCAGATGGTTTTGTAATTGCATTAATGGGGCAGTACAAAGCTTTATCTAACGAGCTACAAAACAATCAATTTAAACGTCCATTAGTGCTTAAATCTAACGAGTCGCCCGATTCGCTTAAAGGGGAAATTTATGCTGTATTAGATTATCCTTTTGCAGAAGTGAATAATGCAATTAATAATCCAGATCATTGGTGTGACGCCTTACTATTGCACATAAATGTTAAATATTGCCGCGCTGTGACAAGCAATACAGGCACCGTATTAAACATGAATCTTGGTAAAAAGTATGACCAACTTTTAGCTGAAACTTATAAAGCAAAGTTTAATTATGAAAGTATTACAACAGCGGCTAATTATTTTTCGGTAGAAATGAAAGCAGCCGATGGCCCGCTTGGCACGAAAGATTACCGCATTTGGGTTGAAGCCACGCCTGTAAACAATAACCAAACCTTTCTACATTTTACTTATGCTTACTCGTTTGGATTAACGGGTCGGCTAGCAATGAAAGGATATTTATCCACTATTGGTAAAGACAAAGTTGGCTTTAGCATAGAGCCAAACCAAGCCAACGGTGCACAAAACTATATTCAAGGCGTGCGCAGTGTGGTTGAACGTAACACCATGCGCTATTATTTAGCAATTGATGCCTACCTTGCCGCGCTGAAAGAATCACCAGACAATCAGCAAGAAGCGCGGTTTGAATATTGGTTTGATAGCACCGAACAATTTGCCAGGCAATTACATGAAGTAGAAAAAAATGAATATTTAACCATGAAGCGAAAAGAAGCAGAACGTCAGCGAGTTAAGTAAATAATTTTTTAATTTTTAAGGATTGCAGATGACTATAAACATGACATTTGAACTGCACTGCTTGGCTTGGTCAATCGTACTTGGGCTGGTTCATATTTTAATTGCTGGTAATGCGCGCACAAAAGAGTTGGGTTATAAGTGGAACTTAGG
>JAYTEL010000256.1:0-5155 GCA_043735225.1 Methylotenera sp.
ATATGGTCAAGCGCACGGTCAACATATTCGGTTGGCACTGGCCGCTTATGCAGAGCGCGGGTGAAAGATAAACGTAATTTATCGCGACTAAATTCCTCACGTGTGCCGTTGGTTTTAACCACTTGAGGCAGTTGCAAATCGGCTGTTTCAAAGGTGGTAAAGCGCTTATCGCAAGCGCTGCATTTGCGACGACGGCGAATCGAGTCTCCCTCATCATTCACTCTAGAATCAATGACTTGGGTATCTGCATCACCGCAAAAAGGGCATTTCATCAGCTTGCTCCCATTGTAGGAGCGAATTTATTCATAAATAAATTAGCTCTTACAAAATCATGCTCCATACACAGGAAATCTTGCCGTTAAAGCATGTACTTTATCTTTAGTTGCCGCAATCACGGTTTCAGAAGTCGGATTATCCAAAATATCTGCAATCAAATTCGCCACTTGACGCGCCTCTTCTTCCATAAAGCCGCGCGTGGTTACCGCAGGCGTGCCGATGCGGATCCCAGAAGTTACAAATGGGCTTTCTGGGTCGTTAGGAATGCTATTTTTATTGACGGTGATGTGCGCCATTCCTAGTGCGGCGTCGGCTGCCTTACCAGTTAAACCTTTTGGGCGTAAATCAACCATAAACATGTGCGATTCGGTGCGGCCAGAAATAATACGCAAACCGCGCTCAGCAAGCGTTGTGGCTATTTGGCTTGCATTTTTAATCACTTGCGCTTGATACACTTTAAACTCAGGTTGCTGCGCTTCTAAAAACGCTGTCGCTTTAGCTGCAATTACATGCATTAATGGACCGCCTTGCAAGCCAGGAAACACACTTGAATTAAGTGATTTTTCAAACTCTGCTTTAGCCAAAATAATGCCGCCGCGCGGACCACGCAAGGTTTTGTGCGTGGTAGACGTGACAAAATCGGCATGTGGTACAGGGTTTGGGTACACGCCCGCCGCGATTAAGCCCGAATAATGCGCCATATCCACCATAAAATAGGCACCGACTTTTTTGGCGATCTCACTCATACGCGCCCAATCGAAACGTAGCGAGTAAGCAGAAGCGCCGCCTATTAACAATTTTGGCTTATTTTGAACAGCAATACGTTCCATTTCATCATAATCAATTTCTTCATTTGAATTAAGGCCGTAAGCGACAATATTAAATAATTTACCTGACAAATTGGCTGGCGAGCCGTGCGTTAAATGGCCGCCGTGGCCAAGATTCATGCCCATCACCGTGTCGCCAGGTTTTAAAATACTGAAATATACGGCTTGATTGGCTTGACTCCCGCTATGCGGCTGTACGTTGGCATACTCTGCGCCGTATAAAGTTTTTAGGCGATCAATTGCTAGTAGTTCTACCTGATCCACAAACTCGCAGCCGCCATAAAAACGCTTGCCAGGATAGCCTTCTGCATATTTATTGGTTAATTGCGAGCCTTGCGCTTCCATCACCGCAGGGCTGGTATAGTTTTCTGACGCAATGAGCTCAATATGCTGATGTTGGCGCACCACTTCAGCATTAATCATGGCGTCTAGTGCTGAGTCGGCAGATTTTAATTTTGTTGCAATACTAAACATAAATAAGTAATCCTAAAAGTTTCTATTATTTTAACATGACGTACCCATTACTGACTATCGCCTATGATGTTGGTTGCGCGCTATAATAGTTTTTATTGATTCCTAAAAAGTAACTATCATGAAATGGACTGACAGCCAACAAATTGCCGAAGAATTGTTCGACAAACATCCCGAAATTAATCCAAGCACTATACGCTTTACCGATTTAATGGCGTGGGTAATGGCCTTAAATGGCTTTGACGACGCGCCTGAACATTGCGGCGAGAAAATTTTAGAAGCGATTCAATTGGCTTGGATAAATGAATATGCATAATTTGAATACGGTTAACTTGTATGCTTAGGATTGCAAGCGCTTGAATTTACATTACGCTTAATCATAGTTCAAACTAAAACTGCTTTCTGCCACATGCAAATAACCATTCTCACTTTTTTATTTGCGCTTTTTGTAAAGCATTTTATTTGCGATTTTCCGCTGCAAATTTGGCCTTGGATGTACCGCAATAAAAGCGCTTACTTGCATCCTGGCGGCATTACCCACGCGGCTATTCACGGCGCAGGTACATTTGTTGTGCTAGCAAATTATAATTTTACATCGGCGTGGCTAGCAGGTTTATTTGACATGCTGGTGCATTATCATATTGACTGGCTAAAGATGAATGTGAATGCACGCTTTAATTTAAAGCCCGATAATAGTGAGTGGTTTTGGATTGCATTAGGCTTCGATCAACTCTTGCATCATGCAACCTATTTTATTATTGTGTATTATGCGTTTATCTATTATAACTAAACGTAATTTAGTTTTAATTCCACTGTTAAATAAATCTTCTGTAAATTAAAACTATGCAAACTACTTATATACCCAAAGAAATTTTTAAAGCCTATGATATTCGCGGTATTGTTGGCAAAACCTTGACGCCAGCTATTGTTGAATCCATTGGTCACGCACTGGGGAGCGAAGCCAAACAGCGCGCACAAACCGAAATTTGCATTGGTTTTGACGGCCGCTTATCTGGCCCAGAATTGGCGCAGGCATTGTCACAAGGTATTCGCAAAGCAGGCGTTAATGTGGTGAATTTGGGCATGGTGGCGACGCCGATGGTGTATTTTGCGGCGCATCACTTAAACAATCATTGCGGCGTAATGGTCACTGGCAGCCACAATCCTCCTGATTATAACGGCCTTAAAATGGTGCTGGCGGGCGAAACGCTGTCAAACGATAGCATTCAAAGTTTGCGCAACCGCATTGAGTACAATTTGTTTACCTATGGTGATGGTTTAGAGCGCAGCTATGACATTGCGCCCGATTACATTGCTAGAATTAAAGCCGATATCAATTTAACTCGGCCGCTTCAAATCACCGTAGATTGTGGTAACGGCGTGGCGGGCGCCTTTGCCAAAACCTTGTATAACGCCATTGGTTGCCGCGTGGATGAGTTATTTTGCGAGGTGGATGGCACATTTCCTAATCACCACCCTGACCCATCTGTGCCAGAAAATTTGCATGATTTAATTAGCGCGCTTAAAACCACGCGCTCTGAGCTTGGCCTAGCGTTTGATGGGGATGGCGACCGCTTAGGCGTGGTGACTAAAGAAGGCAATATAATTTATCCCGATCGGCAAATGCTGCTTTATGCGCAAGACGTGTTAAGTCGCAACAAAAATGCCACCATTATTTTTGATGTAAAATCGACACGTAATTTAGCGCCGTGGATACGCAATCTGGGCGGCAATCCAATTATGTGGAAAACTGGCCACAGTTTAGTCAAAGCAAAAATTAAAGAAACAAATGCGGCATTGGCGGGTGAGATGAGCGGTCATATTTTCTTTAACGACAACGACTCTAGTGGCAAAAAGCGTTGGTACGGCTTTGATGATGGTTTGTATGCTGGTGCGCGCTTACTCGAAATTTTAAGCAATTATGCCAACCCATCAGAGATTTTGAACAGCCTGCCCGACAGCGTGAGTACGCCTGAGCAACATATTCAGATGAGAGAAGGCGAGCCACATTTATTGATTGCGCAGCTGCAAAAAACCGCCGATTTTAGTGATGCTGTCGAGGTCATTACCATTGACGGCTTGCGCGTGGAATACGTCGATGGCTTTGGTTTAATGCGGCCTAGCAATACTACGCCAGTGGTTGTGCTACGTTTTGAGGCAGATAATCATGCTGCGCTTTTACGCATTCAAGCCAAGTTTAGAGACGTGATTTGGAAAGTTGCGCCCAACGTGGCGCTGCCTTTTTAACCAAATTATCAATCATCAACTTTAATCAGCTTATTTAATCAACAATTTTAATCAACAATCTTAATCTAGGTTAGGTCAATAATTGTCACGTAACAGCCTATTATTTACGATTGTTTGGCTAGCCTTAGCGTTTGGTATTTATGTGATTGTTGATAATATTCAAAATCCTAATAAAGCTTTTCGCTTGGGCAATAATGCTAACAGCGTCACGCTTAAACGTGGCCTTGACGGCCATTACCGCGCTGAGGCTTATATTAATAATCAAAAAATAACTGTGCTGGTGGATACGGGCGCAACGGGGGTGGCTATTTCGCAATCAGTTGCCAATAAACTTGGCCTAAAAAGTATTGATGCAGTGGCAACCAGCACCGCCAATGGTGATAGCGTAGGTTACATGGTGCGCCTGGAATCGGTAAAAGTAGGCGGTGTTGAGGCCAATAATGTGGCCGCCATGATAGCGCCAGGGCTTGATGGCGACGTGCTGTTAGGCATGAGTTATTTGGGCAGAATGGATGTGCGGTTGTATAAAAACGAGATGACCATTAAGCAAGTCGAATAAACCAAAGAAAAATAAGCGGGCTGGATCATTTAAAGTTTTAACTAATTGATTTTTTTAATTTATTTTAAACCTCTAAAAAATAATTGTCAGTAATGCAAAGTTTGCCTTACGCACCGCAACACTTTTGGTGACCAGAAACTAAGAGCACAAGAATGGGCAGGCAATGCCTTAACAAGCAAATAATTGAGCTTACTGTCCGCCTGATAAA
The DNA here is from genome assembly GCA_043735225.1 of Methylotenera sp. Taxonomy (GTDB): domain Bacteria; phylum Pseudomonadota; class Gammaproteobacteria; order Burkholderiales; family Methylophilaceae; genus Methylotenera_A. Next base: position 4,589 of record JAYTEL010000256.1, read on the forward strand.
GCCAGCGTTTACTGGCTTTATTTTCGAGTGTTTTTTAAAAAATGGCGTTTAAGTGATAACTGTTGGAGCATCGCGACCAGTGCGTTGTTTTAATTGCGATATTTCTTCTGCAATCAAAATCATCTCACTTAACGCTACTTGCGCATCACAATGGTGATTGGCCACATTGGGCTCAAACGCTTCTAAATAAATGCGCACCGTTGCACCATCGGTGCCAGTACCAGAGAGCCGAAACACAATGCGCGAGTCACAATTAAACAAAATACGAATACCCTGGCTTAAGCTAATGCTGCCGTCAATGGGGTCTGTATAACTAAAATCATCCGCTATTTTTACCGTATATTGGCCAAATTTTGTACTGGGTAAGGTATTAAATTGCGCCTTAATATGCACCATTACAGCATTGGCAATATCGCTAGGCACTGCTTCGTAATCGTGGCGCGAATAGACATTGCGGCCATATTCAAGCCAATGATTTTTTACGATTGCTTCAACACTTTGGATTTTACTGAGCAAATTTGACTTGACGGCAATAATATTTAGCCAACATAACACCGCCCACAAACC
>JAYTEL010000257.1:0-5297 GCA_043735225.1 Methylotenera sp.
TAGCATATATTTTTTCGGCTGCGTTAAGCGCAATTGTAGTTTTTTTAAGCACAAAAAACGCAGTGGCAGCCATGGCTATGAGTAAAGTCACAATCATGCCGACGACTAAATCAGTTGCGCTGATATCTTTGCCGCTTACTTTGTTTAAAAACGCGAGCTGTTTTTTGTCGTCATAACCCAGCACCCATTGGTTCCAGCCATTATTAATATTATCCAAATTGAGTAAGGCTTTTTTAAGCAATGGAAAATCGTGGCGCGCCATTAGCGGCAGCTCGTCTCGCTCTACATCGGCATCCCCAATGCCTTGTTCAATACGTGCAGGCGATACTGCTGCTGTTGGGTCAATGCGCACCCAGCCTTGGCCTTGCAGCCACACTTCTGCCCAAGCGTGCGCATCACTTTGACGCACCATTAAGTAGTTGCCGTTGGGATTAAGTTCGCCGCCTTGATAACCCGTGACAATGCGCGCTGGCAAGCCTGCAGCGCGCATTAGGTACACAAAGCTGGTGGCGTAATGCTCACAAAAGCCGCGTTTGGTGCCAAATAAAAATTGGTCAACTGGGTCTTTACCTAATAACGGCGGCTTAAGCGTATACACAAAATTTTGCTCCCGAAACATTTTTAGCGCGCTATTAATTTTTTCAGTAGGCGAAAAATTTAGCCAAGTTTGTGCGAGCACCCGCGTGCGCAGATTTTCACCTTCGGTAATTTGCAGCGCCATAATGCTTTCGCGCTCGTTAAGAGGCTGCGCTTCGAGCTTGTATTGCGCGTACGAAACCGCTTCGTAACGCATGCGGCTGCGCACTGGCTCATTGGCAACGGCCGAATAATCGTGTGTGCGTTTAGTATTGCTTGGCAAGTTGGATGGCATGTCGAGCAACAACAGCCACGGCCGATTATGCGGCTCTAAGGTAATTGTATATCGCGTTGCCGGGCCTGAAACTGTTAAATGTTCAGCAGGCAAACCAATATTATCGCTGGCCATTAACCAGCTATGCTCTTCTTGATGCCACAGCACTGGTCCGCGCCAATACAGCTGATTTTTTGGCGGAATCGCACCCTGAAATTGCACCCTAAACGCAATGCTACTATTTTTGGTAAGCTGACTTATATTGCCAAATTGCAGGTTGTCGCTAAGGCCAGTCATGCCGCTGTAAGCATCTTGCGGAATGCCCCATAATGGCCCTGGAATGCGTGGAAACAGCACAAACAATATCAGCATGATGGGCAACGATTGCAGCAAAAGCATGCCAGAAAATTGGATTATAAACAAGCCATCTTGTTTAATGCTTTTTTGCTTAACATTGCCAGACTCACTAATGCCGTATTGATTATTAAGGCTAGTATTTAATAAAGTTGCAACTAGCAATAACATCGGCGCAATGCTAAGGCCAAATGTTGGCATACTTTGGTTAAATAAAAATAAATTACCCACCAAAAAAAAGCCCAGCATAATGCACAACATATAATCGCGTAGCGCTTTAGTTTCTAATAATTTTAGCGCGGTCATTATCACCAGCAAACTTAAACTGGCGTCACGGCCAAATTGGCCTTTAAAGCTAAGCACAATAATTAAGCCGAGTATTAATGACAGCATTACTAATAGCCAACGATTAGGCATAAAAATTGGCTTAGTAATGGCGATAAAACGCCAAGCGCCCAATAGTATACTAACGCCAATCACCCACAATGGCAGATTAAGTGCATGCGTTGCCAATATTGCGCCAAGCGACACCAGCAGCCATTTAATTTGTGCAGCGTTTACTAGCTTGGATTTTGACCTCATAATAAGGCCAGTGCTTGCATACAAGCATGGTAATGCGCCTGCGAATCATTGGGCGGCAGCGTTAAATTTGGCAATTTTAGGCCATAGCGTTGCTGCGCCGCGTGCGCATCCACAATCCACTGCGCCAATTGTGCAATGCGCGCTTCAAACTCGCCATTAACCGTGGCTAAATCTAGCCACAAGTCGCCAGCACCTTCACCGCTGTAAATTTTGGTGTACAAGCCACTGCCTCGGCTAGACGCTTTCCAATCGACGCGACTAGCGGCGTCACCTAATTGATAGGTTTTGTGGCCATCAAAATCGTCATCACCACGAGTAGTGCGGCTGAGACCACTATTACGCACATCTATTAATAGCGCGGGCAAAGGTTGCTGTCCGCTTGGTTTTGGGTAAACTAAAATTTGTAATGGCAACTCAGCATAAGCCCATGCATGCAATAAACTTAAGGGAAACTCGGTGTAAACTGTCATGCGTGGCAGCGAATAAAGCCCGCGTTTGTGCGTCATAAATGGCAATAAAAAAAAGCTCGATTTATTGACCGCAATATGTTCAATTACTGCTGCATTTTGCTCAATTTTAGCGGCAATAGCGTAGCGCGCGCGATTTTTAGCATCCAACATGCTAATGGTAATTGTCGCAGTATCGCCAGCAAAGACTGGCTTTGCATGCAACACGCTAATTTGTAAATGCACTATATTGCGCCAAGTATGCAACATGGCAGTGTGACCTAGCGAGGCCAGTAAAAACGTGACAAAATAGCCAAGACTTAACGAATAATTGATAGAACCAACCAGCAATAATATCAGCATAACGGCGTACAACACGCCCCAAACAGTTGGTAGAATATAGATTTGGCGCGGATGCAACGTTGCAATATTGCCGCTAGTTGTTGCCACGCGTAGCCATTGTTGCCAATAGGCGCGCCGCCAAACTTGCAAATTCCAAATATTCATTATCTCTACTTGCATACTCTTTTCTTGCATTTTAGCGCACAGCAATTTGGCTTAACATGTGCTCTGCGCTATGTCCGCTGTCTTTATCTAGCGCCAAACGGTGCGAAACCACGCTAGCAAATACCGCTTGCACATCTTCTGGGCTGACAAAATCGCGGCCTTCTAGCAGCGCCCACGCCTGGGCGCATTGGCGTAATCCTAAGCCTGCTCTGGGTGATAAGCCAGTGCTTAATTGTGCGCGCGACTGCGAAATCAAGGCCTGCAGATAATCTAATAATTGGTCAGAAACATGAATGCCATGCACGGCTTGTTGCATAGCCAACACTGTTTCAGCGTCGCAAATAGCGGGCACAGATAAAGAAAAATTTCGTCCACCTTGGTTTTTAAGCAAAGCACGTTCTGATACGGCGTCAGGGTAACCTAAACTAATGCGCATGAGAAAACGGTCAAGCTGCGATTCTGGCAATACAAACGTGCCAATATGGTGCTTAGGATTTTGCGTGGCAATCACAAAAAATGGATTAGGCAACTGGTGCGTTTCGCCGTCTACTGTAATTTGCTTTTCTTCCATCGCCTCTAACAATGCGCTTTGCGTTTTAGGCGTGGCGCGATTGATCTCGTCAGCCAACAGCACATTGGTAAATACTGGGCCAGGATGAAACTGAAAATTAGCCGTGTTTCTATCAAAAACTGATACGCCAATAATATCGGCAGGCAATAAATCACTGGTAAATTGCGCGCGCCTAAAACCCAAACCCAGTACTTGCGCCAGCGTGTGTGCCAAGGTAGTTTTGCCCATGCCAGGCAAATCTTCAATCAGCAAATGACCGCCCGCCAATACGCAAGTAAGCGCGAGTTTAATTTGTTGTTGTTTACCTAAAATAACCTGTGAGACGGCTTTAATAATTGCATTAGTGGTTTTTAGGTGATTAGGGCTGATTAAATTGTTGGAAGTTTGCATGACTTAAAATTATCTTTCTTATTCGCTATACAGCTTGAAATTAAACAACAACAGCCTAATATTAGCACATTGAATCGCTCGTAAATGCCAGTTAAAAGGAGATGTGTTATGCGAATTAGGCGCTCGCAAGATCGCGGCCATGCCAATCGCGGCTGGTTGGATAGTTACCACTCATTTTCGTTCGGCAATTATTATGATGCCAATTGGATGGGCTTTTCGGCGCTGCGCGTCATTAATGAAGACGTCATCGCACCCGCGCAAGGCTTTGGCACACATTCGCATAATAATATGGAAATTATTACCTATGTGCTGCAAGGCGAGCTTGCGCATAAAGACAGCATGGGCAATCTTGAGACCATTAAACAAGGCCATGTACAGCGCATGACGGCCGGCTTAGGCGTTAGTCATAGTGAGTTTAATGCGTCAGAATCTGAGTCTGTACACTTGCTGCAAATTTGGATTGTGCCGAATCAACAAAACTTAATACCAAGTTATGAAGATGGCTTTTTTACCGATGCACAAAAGCAAAACCAATGGTGTTTGCTGGCTAGTGAAAACTCGGAAGCTGGGTCATTAAAGGTTCATCAAGATATGACATTATTGGCAAGTAAGTTAGATGAACGAAAAACGTTAAAATATATTCTTAAAGAAGGTCGCAGTGCCTATTTGCAAGTAGCAAGTGGCCACTTGCAAATTGCTGGTGAGCTGCTATATGCGGGTGATGCGGCCATGTTTTATGACGCAGAAACAATTGAAATGTTGGCTATTAACCAGGCCGAAATATTGCTATTTGATCTGCCAAAACATTAAACAAAACAAAAATTAGGAAAGAAAAGATGAAAAAAAGTATGCAATCAATCGGCGTGTCAATCAGCTTGGCAGCCGCACTGCTATTGGCTTCGGGCCTTGCAATGGCGGATCTAGACGCATATAGAATAGACGATACACACAGCTTTGCCAATTGGACTATTCGACATGTAGCCAGCAAAACATCAGGCACGTTTAGCGACATTACAGGTAAAATTTTAATAGATAGTAAAGACTTAACAAAATCGAGCGTAGAAGCCAAAATTAACATGCTAAGCGTTAATAGTAGCCATGCTAAGCGCGACGAGCACATTAAAAAGAAAGCAGAATATTTAGATACCGATAAATTTGCCGAATTGACTTTTGTCAGCAAAAAAATTGAGGCAAAATCTATGACTGAAGGGGTAATGACGGGTATTTTAACCATGCACGGCGTGGCAAAAGAAATGACATTTGCATTTAAAGTATTAGGTTTTGGGCAAGACCCGTGGGGCGGCAATCGTGCTGGTTTTGAGGCACATACGGCATTAAAAGCCAGTGACTTTGGTTTTGCTTGGCCGCTAAAAAAAGACGCGCCTGTGGGCGATGATATTGAAATTACCTTATTAATTGAAGGCGTAAAACTACCGCCAGCGAGTCCGCTTAAGTAATTTAATTTAAGTAAGCCAACTTAAGTAAGCCAACTTAAGCAAACCAATTTAAGCAAACCAATTTAAGCAAGTTCGAATAATTAATTTTTTATACTTTTTAAAATTTAGCTGGAGTATTGCATGACATTAGATTTATTTAG
>JAYTEL010000258.1:0-4131 GCA_043735225.1 Methylotenera sp.
ACTGCTGCATATTATTTACGGGGTGCTGAAGTCAGGCAAACCTTTTGATGCCAATTATGCTGTTAAGAATGCTTGACAGGTAAGACGGTATCTTAATTAAAGACTATGCAGTTTCTGAATATAAAATCACAAGAGATGCTAAATTCATAGATGTTTTAAATTTACAATAAATTTGTATTTTTTACATATTTAATTTGTTATAATGTTTAATTTACAAATTAAATAATTAAACTGATGTCTTTAGGCAATTTTATACGGCAAAAACGTAAGGCGCAAAACTTGACCTTGCAACAATTAGCGGGCTTAGCTGGCGCAGATGCTGGTAATTTATCGCGTATTGAGCGTGGTGAGTTGGGCATTAGTGAAGCCATGCTACGTAGAATTGCGGCAGCTTTGGATACCACGCCAGCCAGTATCTATTCGCTTAGCGAGGCACCTGCAAACACTTTCAAAGTAGAAGATAATATCCAGCCTTATCTGGTTCACTCAGCGCAATCTAGCAATGCGCATGATTTTGTCAACTGGTTTCGCTCTGCCGCGCCCTATATTCACGCCTTTGGCGGTCGCACTTTTGTGATTGCGTTTGGCGGCGAAATTGTCGATGAAAAACAATTTGTAGCACTTACGCATGATTTAAACTTGCTAGCAAGCCTAGAAGTAAGGCTGGTGCTGGTGCATGGCGTGCGCCCACAAATTGAGGCGCGCTTAAAACGCGATAAATTAACGCCAGCTTTCCATAATGGTTTGCGCATCACCGACGACGCGGCGATGGAAGCGGTTAAAGAAGCCAACGGCGCCGTGCGGGTAGAGATTGAAGCGCTGTTTTCAATGGGTATTGCCAACTCGCCAATGGCAGGCGCAGATATTCGCGTGGCAAGCGTCAATTTTGTCACGGCAAAACCGCTGGGCGTGCGCGATGGAGTCGATTTGCAGCACACTGGCGAAGTGCGCAAGATTGATGCGATTGGCATTCAAAAACGCTTGGACGACAGCGAACTTGTACTGCTGTCGCCGCTTGGTTATTCGCCCACAGGCGAAGCATTTAATTTAAGCTTAGAAGATGTGGCAGTGAGCGCTGCCATTGCACTGGACGCCGATAAGCTGATTTTTCTGATGGATTCGGCAGGCGTGCAAAATTTGCGCGGCGAATTACTGCGCGAAATGACCGCAGAAAAAGCCAAAAACTTGCTTAAAAATGTTGAGGCCTCACTAGAAAATACTGTAGGACCCATTACTGAACCGATCAACTTTTCTGAAGATATTAATTATTACTTGCCAGCTGCCGTGCGTGCCTGCGAGCAAGGCGTGGCCCGTACTCATTTAATTTCTCGCCACATAGATGGCGCCATTATTCAGGAGCTTTTTACACTAGAAGGCATCGGCACCATGGTAACCGAGCAAAGCCTAGAAACCATGCGCCAAGCCAATATTGACGATGTGGGCGGCATTTTAAAGTTAATCGAGCCGCTTGAAAACGACGGCGTATTGGTGCGGCGCGGACGTGAACGCATTGAGATGGAGATTGCCCATTTTTATGTGATGGAGCACGACAATCGCACGATTGGCTGCGCAGCGCTGTACCCGTTTAACGAAGAAAAACAAGTTGAGTTTGCATGCCTGGCTATAGACCCACAATATCGCGGCGGCGGGCGAGGAGACAAGCTGTTTAATTATTGCCAACAACAAGCCAACAACTTAGGCTTTAAAAAGCTTTTTTGTTTAACCACTCATACTGAACATTGGTTTTTAGAGCGCGGATTTGTTGAGGGAAGTATTGAAAAGTTACCTCAAGAAAAGCAACAGCTTTACAATTTTCAACGCAAATCCAAAGTGTTTATTAAAAATCTATAGCGGTTTTTAGATACAATATCAAAAATTTGACAGGATCTATTATGAATAATGACATTAAACCCAATATCAAACCTGAGCAAAAAGCGCACATTTTGGCCGAAGCGCTACCGTATATTAAGCGTTTTTTTGATAAAACCATTGTCATTAAATACGGTGGCAATGCCATGACCGACGAGCATTTAAAACAATGTTTTGCGCAAGATGTGGTGCTGCTCAAACTAATCGGCATGAACCCGGTTGTGGTGCATGGCGGCGGGCCACAAATTAACGAGATGCTGGATAAACTCGGCAAAAAAGGTGTGTTTATTCAAGGCATGCGGGTAACCGATGCCGAGACTATGGACGTGGTAGAAATGGTGCTGGGCGGGCAAGTGAATAAAGAAATCGTGAATTTGATTAATCGCCACGGCGGCAAAGCCGTGGGTTTAACAGGGCAAGATGGCAATTTTATTCATGCACACAAGTTGCTAATGCAAGACATGAACGACCCAAGCAAGATGATTGACGTGGGCCAAGTGGGTGAAATAACCGCGATCGACCCGAGTATTATCAACTTTTTAGATACTGGCGATTTTATTCCTGTGGTGGCGCCGATTGGCGTGGGCAAAGATGGCGAAACTTACAATATTAATGCCGACGTGGTGGCCGGCAAGTTGGCAGAAATTTTGGGCGCAGAAAAATTGATATTGCTTACTAATACGCCTGGCGTGCTCAGTAAAAAAGGTGAATTATTGACTGGATTAACACCCAATCAAATTGATGGGTTAGTAGCCGACGGCACGCTATCTGGCGGCATGTTACCTAAAATTAGCTCTGCACTGGATGCAGCGCGTAGCGGCGTGAAAACCGTGCACATTATTGATGGTCGGGTGGAGCATGCTTTGCTGCTTGAGGTGCTGACAGATGAAGGTGTGGGAACCCTGATTAAGGCAAAATAAAGGATTAGTCATTGCATGGAATACAATGACAAAGCAATCTATACCGCTAATAAAACAAACTACTGGATTGCCACGCTTCGCTCGCAATGACGACTTCTAAAAAAATCTATATTTTCGACCTCGACGATACGCTGCACAACGCTTCTGCACACATCTTCCCTGTGATGAACTGTGCCATGACGCAATATATAATGGATGAATTGACGCTTGATGAAGCAACCGCGCACGAGTTACGTAAACACTATTGGCGCATTTATGGTGCTACATTAAAAGGATTAATGCGTCATCATGGCGTTGATGCTTATCATTTTCTAGAAAAAACCCATAGTGAAATGGATTTACCAAATATGGTGATTATGGTCAAGCGCTTAAAAAGCCTGATTAAAAGCCTGCCTGGACGTAAGTGTGTGTTTACTAATGCGCCGCGTGCATATGCAATTCGCGTGTTACAAATTATGGATATTGAGGACTGTTTTGAGTTGATTTTTAGTGTGGAATCGACCAAGTTTCACGCTAAACCCAGCGTGCGCGGCTTTCAACTGTTGCTTAAAACCTTAAAAGCCAATCCCAAAAATTGCATTATGTTAGAAGATAATCTGCCTGCCTTGATGACCGCTAAACGGCTTGGCATGCGCACCATTTGGGTCACCAAAAAAATACAAAAGCCTAATTTTGTAAATTATCGCATCAGCTCGGTGTTAGCGCTTACTCACCTTAAGCTATAATCAAGTTATATTTAATTAGATCATAAATATTAAAGCGATTTTACAATCGCAACAATAATAACAGTTTTGCATAAGGGAGTTTTATGGCATTGAATCGCGTTAGCAATCGAAAACAGCAAATATTAGAGTCGCTCGCACATATGCTTGAAAATCCAAAGCGCGAGAAAATCACTACCGCAGCACTTGCCGCGAAGTTAGACTTTTCAGAAGCTGCACTGTATCGCCACTTTGCCAATAAAGCGCAAATGTTTGAAGGATTAATTGAGTTTATTGAATCGAGTATTTTTGGCGTTATTAATAAAATTATGACGGATGAACCTGATGGCGCAAAACAAGTGCAGTTAATCGTCACTATGTTATTAAGATTTGCCGAAAAAAATCCTGGCATGACGCGGGTATTAATTGGTGACGCACTAGTAAACGAGGAGCAACACCTGCAAACGCGTATTAATATGCTGCATGACCGTGTTGAGGCTAGCTTAAAGCAAAGTCTTAAAATTGCCGTGGCAAATTCTGGCAAAAATGTACTACCTGAGGCACAAGCAAATTTACTAATTTGCTTTGTAATTGGTCGCTGGCATCAATTTGCCAAAAGTGGTTTTAAACGTAACCCTAAC
>JAYTEL010000259.1:0-4256 GCA_043735225.1 Methylotenera sp.
AATGCCGCCAGCAGGGTTTGGTATCACTTCTAACTTGCCAAAATGCAAAAATCGCGTCACCGATTTTTCGTGCGGATCTAGCGCATTTACAAACCATTGTGGTGGATTTTCGTTGGCGCGGTATTTTGAAGGCGGCGATTTAAACATCAAGGTGCCGCGAATATCGTATAAAAAAATCTCGTTGCCGCGCACATGGCCAAGATGCTCTAAAAAACGGTGCATCACATCGTGTGTGTAACCCCACTCTGGGTTTTGCGATGAGCTCACAATCACCGTATCTAGCAATTGCACAGTTACTCTGGTGGCCGCTTCCACGCCTTCTTGAATGGACGATTTAGTACCATTAAAATTGACGTAACCCACCGCCAGCATAAACAGTAGCAGCAAGGCGGTGATGAGTAAATTAAGGCGAAGGCGAAGGCTCATATGATTCTAATTTTATAGTTCTTATTTAATGTCTTGTTTCACACTATAGTTTTTAATCCAGCTAGCAAAATCAGCTTCATTCATATCACCACCCGCGACAGCTAACATGGTTAAAGTTGCATCTACTTGAGTGGCTTTTAACTTATATCCATTTAACCCTAAAAACAAGCCCATAGCTAAAAAAGCGACACGCTTATTACCATCAACAAAAGCATGATTCTTGGCTAGCCAAAAGCCATAGGCAGCCGCTAGCTCGGCAATATTTGGCTTGCTATACAATGCCAAATTTGTTGCACGATTTAGCGCAGAATCTAACAAGCCATCCTCTCGAACGCCAGATGCGCCGCTATGCATGGTAAGACTTTCATCATGTAGGGTAATTAAAAGCTGCTTATCAATCCAAGACCAAGCTTGCATTACTTAGATTCTCGCGCTACTTGGAATAACCGCATTACTTGGCTAATTCGTTAAATGTATCGCGATACTCGCGCATAAACTCACGCCCAATTTCAAGCTGCGCAGCAAAACTAGGGTCATGCGGCGTAATCGTAGCTGCGCCAGGCGCATCGGTTAAAAATACCTTGTCACCAGTTTCCAACTTTAGGCGCGCTAACACCTCTTTAGGCAAAATAATACCCGCAGAGTTACCAATTTTAATAATTTTTAATTCATGCATAATGTTAACCTTTTCTTCAAAAGTTATAACAATTGTTATAATAAACTTAATCATTTTAAAATGCAATAAATAAACCTTACAAAATATCTAACGGGCTGCTCACCCCGCGCCCGCTTTTATTTAGTACATGCGTATAAATCATAGTGGTTGCAACGTTAGAATGCCCTAACAACTCTTGCACAGTGCGAATATCATAACTGCCCTCAAGCAAATGCGTGGCAAAACTATGGCGCAGCATGTGCGGCGTTGCGTGCTTAGTAATAGCAGAATCAACCACCGCTTGGCGCATGGCGCATTGCACCGCTTGAACTTGCAGATGATGGCGGCATCACAGGTTCGCCCTCATTTTTTTGTGCGCGGGTCTTGCGATAAATTACCACTAGGGGAAACATATTGCCAAATCCAATCGCGCGCCGCATACGGAAACTTAAGCCCCAACGCCTGCGGCATATAAACCGCACCTAAACCATCATTTAAATCATTCTCATGCAACTGCTTAACCCGCTCTAAATGCGTTTTAAGCAGCGCAATCAAACTAAGCGGCAACATAGTCACGCGGTCTTTAAAGCCTTTCGCATCGCGAATTAAAATCTCTTTACGCTCAAAATCAATATCTTATACGCGTAAACGCAAGGCTTCTAAAATGCGCATGCCTGTGCCATATAGCAAACTTGTCACCAACCAATGCGTACCGCTTAAACGGCCAAGCACCGCCTTCACCTCATTCTTTGTTAACACCACAGGCAAACGCTTAGGCGTTTTTGCCTGCTCAACATTATCTAACCAAGGTAGCACAACGCCCAATACCTCTTTATACAAAAACAACAACGCACTTTTGGCCTGATTTTGCGTGCTAGCAGAAACATGACGCTCCACCGCCAAATACGTTAAAAACACCTCCACCTCAACCGCGCCCATTTCATTGCGGTGACGCTTATCAAAATGCAAAACAAAGCGTTTAATCCAATCTAAATAAGCTTACTCAGTACAAATGCTGTAATGTTTAAGCCGAATTTTGCCACGTACCAGCTCTAAAAGTTTAGGTGACTCAGTACTTTTAGTGGTATTTGATGTAGGATTTTTTAATGAATTTTGCATATTTTACGCCGTGTATCAATATATTTTTTAGGCAACACTAAAATTAGTTAATGCCATGATTTTATTAGTTACTTTATTTTTAAAATTAAATGGCTTTCATATTTGATACTTTTAAAAACATCAAATATGATGCCTACTTTACGTTATGCATCAGCACTAAGGAGATTCGACCTTGATTGGTAAGAACGAGAAATTAAGAAAGATTTCTGACGAAATCTTTCAAGAGGCTCAGCCTCCCGAGCATAGAAGTCGGCCTTTGGAGTGGAGAAGAAGTTTTAACTTTGTAAAACTGCCACTAAAGAATGTTCAAGTCATTAACAGTTGCACGGTTCACGATAGCGATTTCGTCTTAGATGACGAAAGAAATGCCAACCCTGTCAATCTAATAAAACCGAACCTCACGTCAATGATCGCCATTACCGGCATTCTCGATGAAGACAAGGCACGAGACAGTATCTATTTCGCGATCAAAGAAAACAAGGATGGTGATATTTATGGAATTGGAAGGCATAAAGGCAAAATAATAATAACCATCAAGTCAGGTGAGCCAACTGAAGAGGGCAAAAACACTCCAGCCGGCTTGTATTGGGGAAATGCTTTTAGAATGAACTTCGACCCCGGCGAGGACGACTTATGTTTTGAGTTGTCCATGCCGGAAAAACAGATCAACACCCTAGTTGCATCCCTAAGAGCGGACCAAGGTTTCATTTTTGAAGTGGGAGCCTATTTGCTTTCGTACACATTTGAAGTCGATAACGCACTAAGAGAGACTTATCATTCAAGAGATATTGTCATCAATGACTCAACACTCTGTTTTGCATCATGGGCAGGTGTTACATCCAAAATTGGTGCGCATGAGTTACAAAGCGACTTAGAGAACGATAAAGAAGAAGACAATGAGGAATACCATAAAAGAGCAAACCTTAGACCAACGCTCCCACTAGGAGCTGCTGCAAGCTATAACGTCCTATTCAAACCACTAACGAGCCTCGTAACAGCGATTTGGGTACTTATCATTGTTATTGCGCTAAATGCATTGTTCAGGTAGCAAATATGCATAACAAGTCATTTCAAACCACTATCTACGACGATTTGAACCGAACAACACCCATAGGGTTATGTCGCTATGCGTGCGAGTTTCTCGAGGCAGCCCTTGCTGCCGACGGCAAAATGGGGCATCGAGATGGCTTCGAAATTGTAGCTCCTATCCCTGTACTCTTCCTTGTTGGCCAATCAATTGAGTTAGTGCTGAAGGCGTTCTTGCTGTCGCGCGGCGTGCCGCTTCGGAAGCTCCGTTACGACTATGGTCACAACCTTCATCGCTCGTTACGAAAGGCCAAGGAGCTTGGCTTGCCCACGTTAGTTGAACTTGCACCAGATGAGCTTTCAACTATCGAGGTACTTGACGGTCTGTATTCTACGAAACAACTTCAATACATAGTCACTGGTGCTAAAACCTTTCCCATGTTTGGTCCTCTGCAGCGTGCAGCTTTACGGCTCGTGCACGCTGTTGGCAACGACGTCGGTTTCCCACCAAGGCATCTTCCAAATGTGCTCTAACCCATCATTCAAGCGGGACTGGCTACCGCCAGCCCCTTAATTCAAACGTTAGGAGTCATTATGTTCTTTCGGCTTTTAGTATCGTTAATGCTCCTGACGCCAATTGCTGCACGCGCTGGTGCGATTGTACCGCAGGGCGTGTGGAATGGCACTATCGGAACAAAAGCAATTGTTGCCTGCTTCAACAAGGGGTGGCCTTGGACGCCATATGGGAGCTATTACTACGTTGACTATCTGAAGCCCATTGCTTTGACGACAAGAGAAACAGATTCATATTGGCATGAAGAAGATGATACTGGGCAGTGGGAACTTGCAGTACCGTTAAACGGTGTCGTCGTCGGTACATCGCGAAATCAAAAGACAGGAAAGGCGATTCCGATCAAGCTTGCAATTGTGGATGGGTGCAAGTATTTGGTGATGCAAAGATGACAACGGCGCTACTTGACCGTATTACCCATCATTGTGACATATTGGAAACTGGCAATGATTCTTACCG
>JAYTEL010000260.1:0-16042 GCA_043735225.1 Methylotenera sp.
TGATGCGGTCACCCTTGTAGACGGTGATAAACTAGAAATTGTAGGAGCAGTTGGTGGTGGTTAGGCATTACAAAATTACGTAATAACGGAAAAATTACATGAATGATGTTTTAATGATTGCTGGAACAACCTACCAATCGCGCTTATTGGTTGGCACAGGCAAATATAAAGATTTTACCGAAACGCGCGCGGCTATTGACGCCAGCGGCGCGCAAATTGTAACGGTGGCGATTCGCCGCACTAATATTGGCCAAACAGCTGGCGAACCTTCATTATTAGAATATCTGCCGCCAGAAGAATTTACTTATTTGCCTAACACCGCAGGCTGTTACTCGGCCGATGATGCAGTGCGCACCTTGCGTTTAGCCCGTGAGTTATTAGACGGTCACAAATTGGTGAAACTGGAAGTGCTTGGCGACCCAAAAACACTGTATCCAAATGTGATTGAAACCATTGCGGCGGCAAAAACGCTGGTTAAAGATGGCTTTGATGTGATGGTGTACACCTCAGACGACCCGATTATTGCCAAACAATTGGAAGAAATTGGCTGCTGCGCGGTGATGCCGCTGGCCTCCTTAATTGGTTCTGGCATGGGGATTTTAAACCCGTGGAACTTACAAATCATTATTGAAAACGCTAAGATCCCCGTGTTGGTGGATGCGGGCATTGGCAGCGCTGCAGACGCGGCCGTGGCGATGGAGCTGGGCTGCCACGGCGTATTAATGAATACCGCGATTGCAAGTGCGCAAAATCCTATACTAATGGCGAGCGCGATGAAAAAAGCGGTAGAAGCAGGCCGCGAATCATTTTTGGCTGGTCGTATGGCAAAAAAATTGTATTCTGCTGCGCCCAGCTCGCCTACAACAGGGTTAATCAGTTAAGTTTTTTACGTTTTTTACGTTTTTTACGTTTTTTAAGTTTTTTTACTTACAATATTTTATATACGCTATTTCTTAAATTGGATTAATTAGGCATGATTAGTTAAATGATAGATTCTAAAAAATATGCATTTTCAGTAACTGTGCAAACCACGTATTTGCCCGATCAATCGAACCCAGAGGACAATCAATATGCCTTTGCCTACACGGTTAGCATACGCAATACGGGCAGCATTGCAGCGCAGTTAATCAGCCGCCATTGGATTATTACTGATGCTAATAATCATATCCACGAGGTTAAAGGCATTGGCGTTGTGGGCGCGCAGCCCTTATTACAGCCCAATCAACAATTTGAATATACCAGCGGCAGCGTGCTTGCAACACCAGTTGGTTCGATGCGCGGCAGCTATAAAATAGTGGCCGAGGATTGCACTTTTTTTGACGCAGATATCGCGCCATTTACTTTGGCTGTGCCCAAAGTTTTAAATTAAGCATGCCAAATTAAGCTTACTAACTAAGGTTTATTAATTCAATCATGAAAAAATGGCTTTTATTAGTAGGTGTGCTGTTACTTACCGCCTCGTGCGCAAAACAAAACATAAAGCCAGCTGCAAATAATTGTGATTGCAAACAGCTTGGTGGCAGCATGTCACAAAAACCTGATTTGCCGCTAAATAGCGCTGACGTAAAACCTATATCAGCATTAATCGCGCCAGACTACGCATTATTAAAACCTGCAAAATGGGAAGATATTGACGGCTTTGCAAATGATGATTTAAGCGCAGCTTGGCCAGCTTGGTTACAAAGCTGTAGCACGCTTAAAAATAAAATTCAAATTAATCAACCAGCATGGCAAACGGCTTGTAACGCCGCCGCGGCGTTAAAACAGCCTAAAAACGCTTCGATTATTGCTTATTTAACTGACTACTTTAGCGTATATGCCGCTACTAATGCCGATGGCAGCGATACCGGCTTAGTGACTGGTTATTACGAGCCGCTATTAAAAGGTAGTCGCACAAAATCGGCCAATTATCCTTACCCGCTCTATAAGCAACCTATAGATTTGATTACCGTCGATTTAGCCGAACTGTACCCTGAGCTAAAAGGCAAGCGCGTGCGCGGAAAACTGGTGCAAGATAAAACTGGCCACAATAAACTGGTGCCTTATGCAAGCCGCGCCGATATTGAAACTGCCACCGTGCCCTTGGCTGGCCAAGAATTGGTATGGATTAACGATATTGTAGATGGATTTTTTTTACAAGTACAAGGTTCTGGTATCGTAAAATTTGAAAACGGTCAGCAAATGCACGTAGGTTATGCCGACCAAAATGGTCACGCTTATAATTCGATTGGGGGAATTTTGATTGAGCGCGGCGAGCTAACAAAAGATCAAGCAGGCATGCAAGGCATTAAAAATTGGGCAAAAAATAATCCGGACAAATTGCGTGAGCTGTTAAATGCAAATCCAAGTTACGTTTTTTTTACTGAGTTGCCGGCTGGTTTAAGCGGCCCGCTTGGCGCACTGGGCGTACCATTGGCGGCCGAGCGCAGCGTGGCGATTGACCCTAAATATGTGCCACTTGGCGCGCCACTATTTCTGTCGACTACGCAACCAAATAGCGCAAACCCACTTAAGCGATTGATGGTGGCGCAAGACACGGGCGGCGCGATTAAAGGCGGCGTGCGGGCAGATTACTTTTGGGGCGCGGGCGACGCAGCGGGTAAAATGGCGGGAAGCATGAAGCAGCAAGGCAAAATTTGGGTGCTACTACCCAAAGGTTTTGTATTGCCGAATTAATAAGTTGGTTAATATAAAGGCTGTGTTGGCGTTAATTTTGGCGCTATTGGCAGCAAACAAAAAGGCGCGGCCTTAAAAGATGCGCCCATAAAAAAGGGCGCATAAAGCACCCTTTTTTTGAAGCAAAAACAAGTAATTACTTGTTTAGCTTATTTATTCAACTTACTTGTTCATTACGTACATTGTAACTTCAAAGCCAAAACGCATTTCAGTAGCTGCTGGTGTTGTCCACATAATAATCTCCTTAGGTTTAAGTTCGTTTGCCTTGCTTTCACAACTGCATAACGTAAATGAATAATACGCACATCACAAAAATAGTCGCTATCTAAAGCACTTAAATAGGTCTAATGATTTTCATTAGAATAATTGTTTAAGCCACATCAGAAAAGTACGCCAGTATTCGGGTTGGCGTACACAAAGATAGATAACGATAACAATATTAAGCAAAGCGGTCACTAAAAATAGCTGCGCAATTGTGTAACCTTGCTTAAAAATAAAGATAGAAAACCCAGCGGAAGCCACCATAAACAGTGCATTCATAATATTGTTGGCAGCAATCACTCGCGATTGGTGGCTTGCAACCACCCGCGTTTGAATCAGCACGTAAAGCGGCACAATGTAAAAGCCGCCAAATAAGCCTATCAGCCCAATATCGCCCAGCAAGCGCCAATTAGTCCAATTTAAATGCCCATCTGCACTGTGATAATTTTTGGCAATAAAAGACTGAAAATCAAATAAACATGTATCGCTGCAACTGCTGTGCAAGCTGCTGGCAGATAAATATAAATCTGCACCAAATAACGTTAAGCCAATAGCGCCAAACACCACTAAGCCAAGCGCTAGGCGTCCTTCGGCAAGCTTTTCACATAGTAGTGAGCCTACCCCAATACCAATTGAAAATACGCTTAACAATAAAATAAACACGCTTTCGTCCCCATACAGCACGTTTTTAGCGAGATTTGGAAACTGCGCTAGCAAAGTTGCGCCATAAAACCAAAACCAAGAAATTGCCACAATTGCCAACCAAATTTGCTGCTGCGCCCAAATTAACTTTACGTTTTTAATGGTCTCAGTAATCGGATTCCAATTGATTACTAACGCGCGATCGGCTGCGGGTGTATTAGGTATGCTGCGGCTCGTTAAATAACCGATTATTGCCACCGCCAATATGGTTAAGCTCGTCAGTAGCACATGCTGACTTTGCGCACCCAGCCAAGCACCCAATACTTGGCCTAGCAAAATCGCCACAAAACTACCCATCTCGATCATGCCATTACCGCCAATCAGTTCATTTGCTTTTAAATGCTGAGGCAAATAAGCATACTTTACCGGTCCAAATAATGTGGAATGCATGCCCATCATAAATAGCGCGGCGCCTAACAGCCAAATGTTATGCAGAAAAAATCCTGCGCTGGCAAAAAGCATAATGCCAATTTCAAACACTTTAACCAACCTAATAATCTGCGATTTTTCATATTTATCGGCAAGCTGCCCTGCCGTTGCCGAAAACAAAAAGAACGGCAAAATAAATAAGCCAGGCAATAAAGTCGCCAATGTGCCGCCATCCATATTGGTTAAGCTTGCCGCGTGAAAAGCCACCAAGGTGATGAGCGCGGTTTTAAACACATTATCGTTAAAAGCGCCTAAAAATTGCGTAAAGAAAAATGGGCGAAAACGCTGTTCTTTCATTAATGCAAATTGCTTGCTCATATGGTTTCTTTCTCAAATGCTTGGCTTTAAGGTAATAACTTTTTAAGCCATTGGTTGCGGTAAATAAATAGCGCGTCATCGGCATGCCCTGCGCCTTGCACCCATTCAAGATGCACCCTACCTTGGCTTGCATCCACCAGCGCTTGGGCGCGGGCAGGACGAATAAGCTTATCCGCCGTGCCATGAATTAGGTAGATTGGTTGGCTAATATGATTAATAAACGGTGCTGTGTCGATTGGATAGCGTGCCAATAAACGAATGGGTACAAGTGGAGAAATATTGTCTTTTGCCACGTTGTTTAAAGAATCGTAGCCCGCGACTAAAAATACCGGGTTTTGCTGATGATGTGCAGCAATTGAAAGCGCAACGCCAGTACCGACAGAGTAGCCAAAAATAAAGATTTTTTCTGGTTTTTCTTGGCCTGCCAGCCATTGGTAAGCACTTTCTGCATCCGTCAATAAATCATTTTGGCTAAACCAACAATCGGTCGATTGGCCATAACCTGCGTAATCCCAAGCCATTAAGTTGTAGCCTAAATTGTGAAAGGCGTAGGCATAATCGTTAATACTGGCAAGGCTTTCGCCGTTACCGTGGCTCATCATAATGGTGCCTTTGGCGTTTTTAATGCGCCAAATGACCACATTGATTTTGCCGCAACTGCCGTTAATAAAAGCTTGGCTGGCACTATCACCAGCAGTAGGTTGCCAATTGGCAAGCACAGGTTTGGCGTATTGCGCAGGGAATAGCATGGATTTTTGTTGATAGTAAATCACGCCACAAGCCACTAAATATAAGGCTAGTAGGCACAATAATAAGCGTTTTATTGCCAACATTTATATTAATTTTCTGTCAAAAAATGGTCGCGTTTCAAATACGCTATTGGCAAAACTTACGCCATCTGCTTCAATCAATCGTTTCACCGCAAAATCAAACATCAGTGGGTTGTACGCTTTAACTTGTTGTAAAAATGGCAAATATTCAGGTTTTAGCAAATCCATTTTAGCGAGCTGAAGCGTATTAATAAGCGGATAAATACCGGGCAGCGGATAATCTGAGCCGTTTAATAAACGCCCATGCCAGTCTGTACGCTGCAATATCGGCTTAATGGCAGCGGCGTGATTAATAAGCGTAAGCGCAGAAATTTCACCAAAGGCTAACGTTTTATAATCTGGCGACTCCATCAAGCGGGTAAATAAGGCTATGCTTTTGACGCGTTTATTTCCGTTATCGGTGTCTAAATCATAGCCTTCACTCGCGCAATGCGCTAGCACCACGCGCACGCCATTATCGAGCGCGCGGCGCATGCGTAGCGGGTTACCATGCGCTTGCTCGCCGCCTTGCACCGCGCTTTCTGCGCCAGTGTGGCTAATAATGGGTATATTTAAAGCTGCTGCTTTTTTATAAAACGCGTCACATTTTGGGTTAGCAGGATCAATTCCCATGCCCGACGGTAGCCATTTAATGGCGCGTGCGCCTTGCGCTTTTGCCGCTTCTAGTGCGTCCACCGCGTCTGGCCTGTATGGGTGAATGCTGCACACCCATTCAAATTGTTGTGAGTGCTCACTAGCAACTTTGGCCGCGTATTCATTGGGAATATGAAATATAGATTGATTTTTAATTGGTTTACCTTGGCTATCTCTAAACCAATCAAACGCAAATAACATGCTTTTAAAACCTGCTGGCATTTCGGCGCTAATTTGTACTAAGCGTTGCACATAAGTGGTGTCAATGTTCCCTTGTGCCGTGCAGCCAGCATTCATATAAAAATGTTTTTGTGTTTTTAAAACAGGGTGCCAAACGCTATTCATTTTTGGGTTAAACCAAGCGGCAGAATGAATATTATTTTGACGTGAGTCGCCCGTGCCAACCAAATGCACATGGCAATCCCACACTTGGGCAATATCAATACCTGACCAAATTTGTTGCATCAGTGGATGCGTTTTTAAGGTATCGGGTAAGCCACTTAAGCACGGATTAGTCAAGCCGCTATCAGGCCAAAATTTATTGCCCGCAACCACCGTGCTGCTGGCAGCTAGTGCGGCTGCGCTGAGTAAAAACTGTCTTCTATTCATCGTTATTCTAAATTTGTATTGGTAAGAGTTGCTATTTAATAAAGCCTTGAAATGCGTTATTTGCTTGCGGCTTTTGTGCGCTGGTTTGCTTAATATCACCTTTTACAAACTGGTTATGCTTTACAAACTGGTTATACAAGCCAAGCCCATTTTCGTTGGTGACATAATCCAGCACCATTTTGCCGTCGTGCGCAAATAGTACAACGGCCAGCGGATCTTTCTCAAAACCTGCTTGTATCGCGATGTCATCGGGCGTTATGGCAAAGCTGCCTAACACGCGTTTAGTGACAAAATCAATTTGCGGATACACCATATAAATAAGCTCAGAACACACAATTTTTTCGGTGGTATTCACATCAAAATTAAAATCGTATTGCTTGCCCAAATTACCCAACGCTAAATTGATTGCATCAATTTTTGCTTGTTGGTTCAAATACTGCGGACGCAAAACTGCTACATCATCAACATTCATAAAATGTTGCAAAGGGTTAAGCTGCACGCCGCTGCGCAAGGCTTCTACCACCACATTACCAACCTTAATATTGGCCATATTTTTTTGTATTTGTGCATAGCTAGTAGCGCCTAATGCTGTTAACTGCGCGGCGGTGCCTGTGTAAAGTGCGGCATGCCCAAAGTGACCAGGAATGCTTTTATCGGTAAGCGTAAATGGCGTTTTTTCAAGTAAAATATCGCCAGGTTGCATTTGTGACTGCATTATTTCTAAAAATTTTGCATCATTTTTAAGCTTGCCATCGCGCCAACGCACCATGCCCATAGTGTTGCCTGCCACTTTTGATCCCGTAAATTTAACGCGCTTTAGCCCAAATTCTGAAAGACCAATTACACCTTCTGTTGTGCCTTTTGCTACTTTAAAAGGCAAATCAATCATTTGCTTAAATATCGAAGTGCCGTGTAACTTTTTAATCAGTAAACTTTGCTTAACAGTTTGATATAGCGCTTGAATGGCAGGCGAGCTTTGATAAATTTGCAGCGAAATGGCGGGTTTATTGTCTTTAAAATATTGCACCGCGTCATTCATGGCTTTGCGGTATTCTGGGTTTAACGCGCGGATATTAGACGCATTTAAATAACTGCCTTCCACGCCATGCTCTGGGTAAGCCTCATTTAGCTTATCGCGCAACAAGCTACTGCCAGCAAGCGCCTCATTGGATATTTGATGGTTTTCATACAAGGTAACTGCTGCTGCCATACCGATAATTATTTCTGCTGTTTTTTCGTTATCCGACAACTGCGCATCAACCCGATATAGCGCGCTACGGTGACGCAAAGCCTGCTCAAATAAGCTATCGCGCATCTCATTAGCCTGCGCCAATGCTTTTGCTAAACGTAAGCCGATACTGGCAGGCAGCGCGCCATTGTGTGCTTGTATGGCTTGTTTAGATTCTGCAAAAAACAGCGGTAATTGCCTGCGTAAGCCTTGTGATTGCTCAATTAAAACCAGCACCCGCTGCGCATCTTTTTCGTGCGGCTGAATATCTGGTGCGATTGAGCTAATCGCTGCATCTGTCGTGGAGGATTGCGTTGTCGTTTGGGCAATTGCTGGGCCATATACGGTCATCAACAATAAGCCTAAGCTAACTGCCTTCGTTTTTAAAGAAACAATTCTATTCATATTAGATTATGCCGTTTCTGCCATTTTTTTAAGCGTTACGTAATCGGTTTTGCCTGTGCCAAGTAGCGGAATCGCTTCTATTGCGATGATTTTTCTAGCGACCGCTAGCTCTGGCAAACCTAGGTTTTTAGCAACTAGTTGCAAATCTTCGCGCTTTAATTGCTTGTCGCAAGTAAACAAAATAATGCATTCGCCGCGCTGCACGTCACTGATTGAGCTGGCCGCATGTTGACTTTCTGGCGCAGCGGTATTGGCAATTTGCTCAACAACTTCAAGCGACACCATTTCACCCGCAACTTTAGCAAAACGTTTTACACGGCCGCGAATATGTACAAAACCTTCTTTGTCTATTTCGACTATATCGCCCGTGTTGTACCAGCCCAGCCCATATTCGGTTTGTGGCGGCGCCAACACGCCTGGCGCGTCAAATAAGTAATAGCCCATCATTACGTTATCGCCTTTTACGTGTAACAAGCCGCCGTTATTAATGCCAGAAACGGTTTCTAGCTTATGTTCTAAGCCAGGCACTAATTGGCCAACGCTGCCGTTTAGGTTAGCCATTGGCGTGTTAATCGAAATGCCTGGCGCGCATTCGGTTGCGCCGTAGGCTTCTAAAATGCGTATGCCAAATTTTTCAGAATAGGTTTTACGCACTTCTTCATTGAGTTTTTCTGCGCCAGCTATTACCAGCCTTAATTTATAAAAATCGTAAGGGTGCGCAAATTTAGCGTAATTACTTAAAAATGTGCTGGTGGCAAAAAAGATGGTGCAACCACGGTCGTAAATCAGCTCGGGAATCACTTTGTACTGCAATGGCGACGGGAACATATTAATTTTAATGCCATTTAATAAGGCAATCAGCGATCCCGTGAATCCAAACGAATGGAATACCGGCAACACCATCATCATTTTATCGGTCGGGTTAAAATCGAGCACAGCGGCAATTTGTGCAATATTGGCCAAAATGCTCTTATGCGAATGTACTACACCTTTTGACTTGCCTTCACTACCCGAGGTAAATAGCACTACGGCTGGCTGGTCGAATTGATTGGTTTGCATGGCTAAGCGTGGATAATGCAGCGCGTAGCCCATTAACCATGCGCGATCTAGCATGCCAAATTGGGCGCGTAAATCTTCTAAATACACAATGTTTAGGTTTTTAAAATGAGCGACAACGCTTTCAAGCCCCGCAGTTTCAATAAACTTACGCGATGTGATAACTGTTTTAATGTTTGCCGCCGTGCAAGCGTTTTGCATGCCGGCAGTGCCAGATGTGTAATTAAGCATGGCGGGCACACGGTTAAACGCGCTCATGCCCAAAATTAGCGCAATTGTGTTAGTAATATTGGGCATCAGCACGCCAATTGTTTCGTTAGGGCTGCTGGCTTTGCAGGTAATTTTGCCTAAAGCCAAGCTTTTTTTCAGCAAATCTTGATAGGTTTCTTCTTTCTCGTTTAAGTCTTCTATTAATTTGTAATCGCTACCATATTCATCCACGGCATCCAAAAACGCTTCAAAAATGGTGCGATTTTTTTGCGCTTGAAACAACATTTTTTGCATCACGCTTCGCATGCCTTCACCCGCAATACGGCGTCTTTGCTTAGCGCTCGTAAGGCTTGCAGCATTGTTATGTAAAGACGTAGGCAACATCACGCTAGTGATTGGCATAATAGTAAGCGTGACTTTTGGGTGTAGCTTTCTGGGGTGATGGCTTGATAAACGCCCAAAATATGATTGCGCGGCGCCGTCTATGCGCACGGGTAAAATAGTTGCCCCCGTTTTGGCCGCAACAAAACCTGGGCCGTCATACACCTTCATTAATGCGCCAGTTAAGGTAATGCGCCCTTCGGGGAAAATCACCACGTTTTTACCAGACTCTAGCAATTTAATGACTTTTTTCATTGCATACGGGCTTGCTGGGTCAACCGCCAAGTGCGGCGTTAAACGCAAAAATTGTCTAAACCACCAGTTTTTTAACACCGTTGTATGCACCACAAACGTTGCTTTTTTTGGAATAAATAGCCCCAATAACAGGCCATCTAAAAAAGATTCATGATTGGCAACAATTAATAATCTATCTTCGGCAGGTAAATTTTGCAGGCCGCGTACTTCAACACGAAATAGAATTTTGCTGATAAAACGTAACATGCCTGCAACCATCACAACTCCCTTAAGTTTTAAGCGCTTAATTTTAGGCGCTTAATTTTTCACTGTTTATATTTATATTTCACTATTTATATAGGCTAAAACGTTTTGAATTTGGCTGGTGATGTGCGTTTTGTTAACCCAAAAAAATACTTCTTTGCCGATTTTTTCACTTTGCAGTGCGCCGCTATTGTGCAATATTTTTAGGTGGTGCGTAACTGCTGTGCGGCCTAATTTAGAATTGGCGACTATTTGCACAATATTAAGTCGCTCGCCGGGTTCAAACGCTAGCAAAATGCGCTGGCGCTGCTCATCGCCCAACGCAACAAACAACTCGGAGATGTTTTTCCATTCAACCGGAATTTTCGTGATTAACTTCATAACTACATAATTAGTTATTTAGTTTTGTTTGTCAATAACTTTTATACATTAATATGGTGAGCACAAATAAAAACGGGCGCCACAGCGCCCGTTTTTTAACATGCTCATGCACAATTATGAATGATAAGCACGTTCTCCATGCTCTGTTGTATCTAAGCCTTCACGCTCAGATTCTTCTGATACGCGGATGCCGATTAATACATCAACGACCTTAAGCGCAATAAACGATACAACAGTAGACAACACAATTGCCGTACCAACTGCATACATTTGCGCAGTCATTTGCCCGGCAAAATCGTACGGTGCTGTTTTGTTTAAAACATAGTCATAAACGCCCATGCCGCCTAAAGCGGGGTTGACAAAAACGCCAGTTGCAAGCGCGCCAAATATACCGCCCACTGCGTGCACGCCAAACACGTCTAGCGCATCGTCATAACCAAACATATGCTTCACTTTTGAAACAAAAATGTAGCAAATTGGCGAAACCAGCAAACCAATAATGATACCGCCCATTGGCCCAACAAAACCGCACGCGGGTGTAATGGCAACTAAACCAGCAACTGCGCCTGAAGCCGCGCCAAGCATAGATGGTTTTGATTTATGAAACCACTCAATAAACATCCAGCTTAACGTCGCTGCGCCGGCGGCTAACATCGTATTAATAAAGGCTAATGCGGCGTAACCATTTGCTTCTAAGTTAGAGCCTGCGTTAAAACCAAACCAGCCTACCCAAAGTAAAGCCGCGCCCACCATGGTTAAAGTTAAGCTATGTGGCGTCATGGCTTCTTTACCGTAGCCAATCCGCTTGCCTAAAACACAGGCTACTACTAAACCAGCAACGCCGGCATTAATATGCACCACTGTGCCGCCCGCAAAATCTAGCGCACCTTTTGCCCATAACCAACCAGCCGCTGCAGATACTTTAGTGAATGATTCAGCTGTTGTTATCGCATCCGGCCCGTCCCAATACCAAACCATGTGCGCCATGGGTAAATAAGCAAATGTAAACCACAGCACCATAAACACTAATATGGCAGAAAATTTCATGCGCTCGGCAAAAGCACCAATAATTAAAGCTGGCGTAATGGCAGCAAAAGTTAATTGAAAAGCCACAAAAATTAGCTCAGGAATCACCACTCCTTTGCTAAACGTTGCTGCAATTGAATCTGGCGTAATACCCTTTAAAAACGCTTTACTTAAGCCGCCAATAAACGAATTGCCGCCCGTAAAAGCTGCGCTGTAACCATATAAAGCCCATAAAACACCCATCAGCGAGAAGATGGCAAACGTTTGCATCAACACAGACAGCATATTTTTTTGGCGCACTAAACCGCCGTAAAACAATGCCAAGCCGGGAATCGTCATTAATGTAACCAAGGCTGTTGCAACAATCATCCAAGACGTATCACCTTTGTTGGGCACTGGCGGCGCCGCGGCAGCAGGCGCTTGCGCTGTAGCCGCCTCGGTTACTGCAATTACAGCTAATTCTGGTGTTGCAATTGCATCTGCGGCTACTTCAGCTATAACCGGCGCAGCGTCTTCTGCAAATGCAACATTAGCGCTTAGCAAGCCAAAGCCCAATGTGGCGGCTAGTGCTAGTGTAGAAAATAGTTTCTTCATCACATTCTCCCTATAGCGCATCAGGACCGGTTTCACCGGTGCGAATGCGATAAACTTGTTCTAAATTAAACACAAAAATTTTGCCATCGCCAATTTTGCCAGTTGCGGCTGCTTTCTCAATGGTATCAACCACTTGATCTAACATATCGTCTTTAATAGCCACTTCTAATTTTACTTTAGGCAGAAAATCTACCACGTATTCCGCCCCGCGATACAATTCTGTGTGACCTTTTTGCCGACCAAAGCCTTTGACTTCTGTTACGGTGATGCCCTGCACACCAATGGCAGATAAAGCCTCACGTACTTCGTCAAGCTTAAACGGCTTGATAATTGCAGATACAAATTTCATAGCTAACCTCCCTAAAATATCGCAAACGATTAAAACATCCCTTTAATACAAACCAATATAACTACCTATAAGCTAAGCAAAGCGCATGCCAATAATTATTGTTTTATAAATCAATAAGATAACTATCAAATACTTTAACGCATAGGTTTTAATATCTTTGTAGGGTTATCTAAAATTAACAACCAAATGCGTTTTCCAACTCTTATTTTAATTGCAATAAAAATTTATATAATAAAATCAGTTAGTTAGGCATGATTTGACGCACCATTTTAAAATTGAGTGGTTTACGCACCAAATTAGTGCAAGCTCACCATAATGGACCATAATTGATAGGCGGGATCTGATGAATAAGCACACGCTTGTATTACAACGTGTTTATTCGGCAAACAGATATATAAAGTATTCATGCAACAACCTTGCATATGTTCAATTCAGATTAAGGATTAATTTCAGACAATAAAAAAGCGAGCTAAAGCTCGCTTTTTTAAATCCGCAATACTAAAACGTTCGTCCTACTGTTAAAACAAAACGACCTTCAGTTAAATCTTTAGCTCCTGGCGTTGTGGTAAAGCTTGCGCCGCCATATCCATTTTGACCCCAATAGCCATTTGAACCGCCGTTGCTACCGCCAACATATACTAGGCTCGCATTAAAGCCTTCAGCATTGGCAATAGCAAACGTTTTACTAAGACCAATTTTATAATCTGTCATATCAGCACTAGTTTCTACAATAGTGGTGCCGTTTGCGCCTGCAAAAGATGGGTCTCTACTTAACTCACCTTTTACATCAAGCCTGCCAACATGCCCAATTAAGTTTAAGCCCCAAACTGGCAATGGCACTAACGCATTTAATTCATAATACAAACTACCATCGCTGTCACTTGTCCAGCCAGTAGATTTTTGCGCCCCATACCAATTAGTCAGGCCATAAGAAACCTTTGCGCTGACCCATTTATATGAAAGCCCAGCGTTAGCCTCCCAAGTATTAAAGTTTTCATCAACACTACTTCCCACGGTATCTGTCAGCGCTTGATATTTATGCCAGCCACCGTTTGGATATAAATAACCAATCACACCGACTGTATAACCTAAATCTTTAACAGCGCTAAACGTGCCATTGTAGCCGCCATAAACGTCAATTTCTGTACTAGCTCCCACGTATGTGCGCTCTGAAATAGTTGAGCCAAATATGCCTGCATAAAACCCGCTAGAATGCCCAACATCAAAACTTCCTTGAACCGCTGGCTGATGCCATGATTGGGAAGCCCCGCGCGCATAATAATCGGACGTAAGATTAAAGGTGGTTGTTATTGTCCAAGGAGAAGCGGACGCTGCTGCTGGCGCTGCTACAGTCGAAACCGTTTCATCTGCAATTGCAACGTTGTTAGCCAGCAATGCAGCTAAAATAGATGTTAATAATAATTGTTGACGCATAATAAGCTCCAATTTTCGTAAAGATTTAAATATGTAACAAATTATAACATGCAAAACATATGCCAACAATTTATATACAATTAATCAATGGCTTAGATGTTAAGTCATCTAATTATTTTGATGAAATGCTCTATAAAATCTGCTAAACTTATTTAAACGTAAAGGAATACTCATGTTTAATTCATCTTTTATTAACGATTTATCTAACAAAATCAGAGAGTTAGTTAAGAACTCGCCGCTAGATGATATGGATAAAAATATTCATGCACTCATTCAGGGCGCATTCACCAAATTGGAGCTAATTTCGCGTGAAGAATTTGATGTACAAGCCGAAGTTTTACGCAATACGCGCGATAAGTTGACATCACTTGAAGCTAAATTGGCTGAGCTAGAAGAAAAGTTCAAGGCAAAATGAGTTTGGCTGTACTTTACAGCCGCGCTTTAAGCGGTATGGATGCGCCTGAAGTGGTGGTGGAAGTGCATTTAGCTAATGGCCTACCCATGTTTACCATTGTTGGCTTGCCCGAGGCCGAAGTAAAAGAAAGTAAAGACCGGGTGCGCGCAGCGATTCAAACCGCGCAGTTTGAGTTCCCTGCGCGGCGCATCACGGTAAACTTGGCGCCTGCCGATTTACCTAAAGAAAGCGGCCGTTACGATTTGCCCATTGCACTGGGTATTTTGGCGGCTAGCGGGCAGATTCCTACCGAGCCGCTCGCGCGCTATGAGATTGCGGGCGAGTTAGCGCTTACTGGCGAGCTGCGGCCGATTCGCGGGGCGCTAGCGATGACGTATCACATGCAACATACCTATAACAAAACCAATGGCAAAGGGGCAAAAAGAGCTTTTATTTTGCCCCAATTAAGTGCGTTAGAAGCGAGTTTAGTAAAAGACGCTATTATTTACCCCGCTAATTCGCTGCTTGAAGTTTGCGCACATTTAAGCGGGCATACCGCGCTGCACCAATATGAATCAAATGCAGCAATACAATCTATCGTTTACCCCGATTTTGCCGAGGTAAAAGGCCAATCGCAAGCCAAACGTGCACTAGAAATTGCCGCAGCTGGCGGTCACAGCGTACTCATGAGCGGGCCGCCAGGCACTGGCAAAAGTATGCTTGCAGCGCGTTTTGCAGGTATTTTGCCCAGCATGACCGAACATGAAGCGCTTGAAAGTGCTGCCATACAATCACTAAACGGTAGTTACAAGTTAGAAAACTGGAAGCGCAGGCCTTACCGCAGCCCTCATCACACCGCGTCTGGCGTGGCGCTAGTGGGCGGCGGCGGCATTCCGCGCCCTGGTGAAATTAGTTTAGCGCATAATGGTGTTTTATTTTTAGACGAGCTGCCAGAATTTGACCGCAAAGTATTAGAAGTGCTGCGCGAGCCGCTTGAGAGCGGCAAAATCACCATCAGCCGCGCCGCACGCCAAGCCGATTTTCCTGCCAGTTTTCAGCTACTGGCCGCTATGAATCCTTGCCCATGCGGCTATTTAGGGCATTTCAACAATAAATGCCGTTGCACGCCCGATAATGTGGCGCGATATAAAGCCAAAATTTCTGGGCCATTAATCGACCGCATAGATTTGCTGATTGAAGTGCCAGCCTTAAAAGAAGATGAACTCACATCTGCCGCCAACGCCGAAAATAGTGATGCAGTAAGAAGCCGCGTAGAAGCCGCAAGAAATATCCAGCTAAAACGTCAAGGCAAAGCCAATTTTGCGCTGGGTAGTTTAGAGATTGACGAATTTTGCCAGCCAGATGACGCAGGTTTAACACTATTAAAAACCGCTATTTCACGCTTAAACTTATCTGCCCGTGCCTATCACCGCATATTAAAAGTTGCCAGAACTATTGCAGATTTAAATAGTGACGCGGCCATCAAACCCACCCATATCGCCGAGGCAGTGCAATATCGGCGCGGCGAAATTAACTAAATTCAATAGCATCTCCAGTTAAAAACAGCTTGCGCCTATTTCTGTGTTGGCTTTCACGCAATAAAAACCAGCATTAACTAACGATTCTGC
>JAYTEL010000261.1:0-4372 GCA_043735225.1 Methylotenera sp.
GGTGCCGGGAGGGGGAATCGAACCCCCACGTTGTCGCCAACGCGGGATTTTGAGTCCCGTGCGTCTACCAATTCCGCCATCCCGGCTTAAGGTATAATTACAGCGATATTATTATAACCTTAAATTAGCCAAAACAAACCGTGAGATTGCTTAAAATACGTTTGTTTGATGCCAAGCTTAATAAAAAGCCCAGAATAATGAAAACGCAAGATTTCGATTTTAATTTACCCGATGCATTAATAGCCCAACATCCCACTAAGCTACGTAGCGCCAGCAGACTACTGCATTTAAGCGCAGAAGCTGGTCAAGTTACTGACCGTTTATTCGTTGACTTACCAAATTTTTTAAACGCAGGGGATTTACTCATTTTTAATGATACGCGCGTCATAAAAGCGCGATTGTTTGGATACAAATCAACTGGGGGCGCAGTTGAGCTATTGGTTGAGCGTGTAATTGATTCGCATAATGTGGTTGCGCATAT
Organism: Methylotenera sp.; assembly: GCA_043735225.1. Classification (GTDB taxonomy): domain Bacteria; phylum Pseudomonadota; class Gammaproteobacteria; order Burkholderiales; family Methylophilaceae; genus Methylotenera_A. Next base: position 482 of record JAYTEL010000261.1, read on the forward strand.
TCGCGCATCGCGTGCACCAAAAATTGGTGCTAGGCTTAAGTTAGCAGATTCATTTGAGGCAGAAGTAATCAGCCGCGATGAAGATTTATTTTACCTTACGTTTTTGGGCGAAACACCTGTGCTGTCATTGCTTGAGCAATACGGGGCGCTGCCCTTGCCGCCCTATATTTCGCACGCCGCACTTGCCGAGGATGACGAGCGCTATCAAACCGTGTACGCCAAGCATACTGGCGCTGTTGCCGCACCCACAGCGGGTTTACATTTTGACCAGGCAATGTTGAGTACGTTAAAAGCCAATGGCGTTAATATTGCTTTTGTGACTTTGCATGTGGGCGCAGGCACTTTTCAACCCGTGCGCGTTGATAATATTGCTGGACATAAAATGCATAGCGAGATTTATCATATTCCGGTTGAAACGGCAGATTTAATCACATTGACCAAGGCGGCTGGTCATCAGGTGATTGCAGTTGGCACAACTTCGCTACGCACTTTAGAAAGCGCGGCCGTAGTAAATGATATGAGTCAAAACTCTATCAATCCTAGCGCGCTCGCTGGTAGCGGTGAAACCAATATTTTTATCACGCCTGGCTTTGAGTTTAAAATTGTCGATAAGCTGATTACAAATTTCCACTTGCCCAAAAGCACGCTACTTATGTTGGTGTCTGCTTTTGCAGGTTTTGAGCCCATTAAAAACGCGTATGCGCACGCGATAAAGCAAGAATATCGCTTTTTTAGTTATGGAGATGCAATGCTACTAGAAAAGCGAGAATGAACGGCTGGTAAACTAAAAGGACTAAATGAACGTTCAACGTTACTAAACCAATGATTAATAGAAAGCGTTATTCACCCAATGACTTATTCAAATCCATTCATAATTAGCCTTCTTACCGTTGCAACGCTGTTAACAGCGAGCCATTTGCAAGCCGAAGTGTTACCACAGGCGGTGCAAGGCATTAAAATTACGCTGGCTAAAAAACCTAGCTCTCGCCCAATGACGGTGGCCTATGTGCCATCTGTAAAGCATTACTACATTGCAGATGGGGGATTAGCGCCGATGGCATCCGAATTTGAATCAGCAACTTCTAAATCGCAAATACATGCTTATAACGATACTGGACAATACATTAATTCAGCCAAGCCAGGTTATGATAATCGATCTATTTATTACAATGCCAACACCAATAAGTTGGAAACAATAACCTACAATATTTCTAGCGAAGTGGGTTTTTCGCCCAACACTGGCATTTTTTCAATTGATTTTGCTGATACTGGCGAAGTTAAAGAGTCATCAAATGAAGTAATGCAATTTAATCCCGCCTTTGGTAACGCCAACACCATGCCAAGCTATGATGCCGCCAACAAACGCTATTTTGCAAAGCAGGGCCGTAGCGCAATCGTGTGGATTGTTGACCCGAGCCAGCGTGAAAAAGTTGGTGAAATTACGCTGGATTTAGCTAGAGCAGGCGCCGCATTTGATGATATTAGTGACAGCTTTGTTGCGTTTACGGGCGTTAAAGGCGAAGAGTTAATGGTGACTGATGTTGACCATAAAGTGGCACTGGTGTTTGATGTAACGGGTAAATTTATCGCTAAAAGTGCGTTACCTAAAGAATTAAAACTACATTCGCAAAATCACTTTAATGGCTTAGGTTATGCTAATAATATGCTGTTTGTATTTAATGAAAACGAAGGTGAATTTGGCACTTATTACGGATTTAAAATTTTGAAATAATCAACAGTTAAGTCAAAAACCGCATGAATTACTTCATGCGGTTTTTTTATTTTTTTATACAGTGACTTAGCAAAATACTAAGCATAAATTAGCAATTAAGTATTACTTGCCAAGCATGCCAGCTACTTTGCCCGATACCATGCCAAAAATTGCGCCCAATATGGTTGAAACAATCACTAACAATACTGGGTTAGTTAAGTTCATGGCACTTACGCTACCTGCATTTGCAGTTTGTAGTGCATAGGCGGCAGTAGCTGCGTAACCGTAAACATTTGCAGGAACGGCGAAAGTAGTGGAATATTGGCAGCAATGACTAAAAAGAATACCGTTGCTGCAATATAAACCGCTGGGCCTGCTGCGCCTGCCAAGCCTAATGGATTTGCGCCCACTAAAGCCAACGCGATGCCTGCAATTATTGCGCCATAAGTCATGCCCACAATGGTTTTTTGTAAAGCAGCCGAATCAGCCCCTAAAGCAAAATAACAACCCCAAGCAATAAAACCTGCCCACACTAAAACATATCCTGTTAAAGGGCCTAATGCTAAAAACGCCCAAACACCACCTAAAACTGCGATACTTATTGCCAATGCTGTTAACTTCGACATACTTTTCTCCCTGATTTAATGATAAAGCTGTTTTAAAATAATTAAGCTGAAACTGTTAGCCACTGATTATGTTGGAAATGACAACACAGAATTTTCAATGTTGTACATCCAAACTAAACAACGACAAAGCCAGTGTAGACTTAAGCAGGGGTTTGTGACAAGTATTTTATAGAGTACTACAAAAGCGGCTTAGGTAGTGCCCAATAAAAAGTTGGGCATATTAAATCGTTTTTGGTGTGTAATCCCAATGTTTACGCCATGCGCCGACCACTAGGTTAGGATATTGCGGCTTGCCAAGACTGCCGTTGTAGCGGCCTAGCGCGCGGTATAAATCACCCTGTTCAATATCAATATAGTGACGCAAAATGGTACAGCCGTAACGTAAATTTAGTCGCAAATGGAACAAGTTTTGTTCTGGCGTGCCAATACTTCTCACCCAAAATGGCATGACTTGCATGTAACCACGGGCGCCTACGCTAGAAAATGCATATTTTTTAAAACCGCTTTCTACCTGAATTAGACCTAAAACCAATTGCGGATCTAAGCCAGCGCGCGTTGCTTCATAATGTACAGAACGCAAAAAATCTTCACGGTAAGTCGCATCTGGAAGTCGTTTTTGTAAACGCTGCGACATCTCATTAAGCCAGGCATTACCTTCAGTTTGGCTGGCAAAAATCAATTTTGGCGCACCCAAATCACCAATCGATTTTTGCAACATTGACCTTACGCTATTTGACAACGGCTCTTCTCTTTGTCCGCCCGCTTGACATATTGATGTCGTAACAAGTAAGCAAATAAGTAGTGATTTCTGTAATAGCTTTTGCAGGCGTTTTTGCAATGGTGTTTGTAATCGTTTTTGTAAGTAATGTTTAAACATTTATGGTCTGCTGAATAAAAATGAACACGTCATTTACAAGCAAGTTTTGTGCCTCAACTGCACTTCTTGCTTTATATTCGACTAAACCTTCGGCAAGTCCGCGCTCGCCAATTACTATGCGATGCGGGATGCCAATCAAATCACTTTCGGCAAACATCACGCCAGGCCGCTCCCCGCGGTCATCTAGCAGCACATCAATGCCTGCGTTTTTGCAATCTGCATATAACTTTTCTGCAGTATTTTTAACTAATTCACTTTTATCCATACCAATTGGGCAAATTACCAAAGCAAATGGCGCCATGCTTATTGGAAAAATAATGCCTTTTTCGTCACTATATTGCTCAATTGCGGCACCTACAATGCGAGAAACACCAATGCCATAACAACCCATTTCCATTATTTGACTATGTCCAGCTTCATCCAAATAAGTCGCGTTCATGGCTTTTGCATATTTACTGCGCAATTGAAAAATATGACCAACTTCAATGCCGCGACATAGATGTAGAGTGCCTTTACCATCTGGGCTGGCGTCGCCTTCTACCACGTTGCGAATATCGGCTACCAATACTGGCTCGGGTAAATCGCGGCCAAAATTAACGCCGCGCAAGTGATATTTAGGTTTATTTGCGCCACAAACAAAATCGCTCATATTGGCGACGGTTCTGTCAGCAATCACC
>JAYTEL010000262.1:0-17989 GCA_043735225.1 Methylotenera sp.
GCTTTTTCTTCTTCACCTGTAGCTTCATCTAAAATGCGTTTAGCAAGCTGGTTTAAATCTAAATTTTTACCGCGTTTTGTCATGCCTGTATGATAGCATACTAAGCAAATAGTTTAAATATGCCTAAATTTCAAACTGAGACACTACCTTATATTCCTCGTCGTGATATTTTTTAGCTGCTAATCGCGTTGTATTTTGCACCTTCTCGCTTAATATTTCTTGCACTTTTTGCAGCCGATTATTCCAGCCCTTTTGATAAGCGTCTTGCGTCAATTCCAATGCTAGTGCGCGGCCTTCGTCGGTATGTCTGTGTATTCCCGTTCCAGCGCACGTTTGGCAGATAATGATTTTATTTTCGCCCTGCTGCTGCTTTGCCCCGCCGCACCCTTGGCAAAATCGGAATATATTCTCATGGATGGCTAATTTGCACAATTTAACTAGCATAGTGCGCTCGCATTTAAAGCGCTTAGCAGATGCTTTAGCTAATCCATCTAACAATTGATTGTGGGCTTTCGGCTGTAGCGCATCGGCAAAATGGATTAAATCGCTACCGATACTGTTGCCAATCGAGGCAATGCCTAGGGCATGCACTTTATCGACAGCGCAGTCAAATTCTGATTGTTTTAAATTTGATGATGTTAGCGCACAGGATAGTTTTTCACGCATTATTGTTTCCCTTTTCTAAATTTATTATCAATATGTTTTTTTACCGCGTCACGCACGTATATTTCTGTGAATTCGTTGGGGTGGATGAGCGCTTTACCTGTTATTTGGTACAGGTTAATTTCATGCTGCTTAATCTCACTTTCTGTAAGCGGGATTTTCTGTAGTTTTTGTAATTTGACTAGGCTATCGCGCATATTTTTTATGTCTCATAAATTTCAATGTTATGAATGCTTTTCATCAGATGGCGCTTAATTTTATAGACGTCAGTCAGTACGCCTTTTACATCTTCAACTACCTGCTTCCCATTTTCGTGATAAACAAAGTCTGCCACAAAACGCAAAGCAGGCTTTTTTCTGCCCGCTACTATCACGCTTGGCGCAAGTTCAAACGGAACTTGTAGCTTTAGGTCACTTATCACATTGCCGCACGCTAGTAGCTTTAAAACGGCGTATCTAGCCATTTCTTTTTTGCTATCAAACAAAACTCCGTCAAATTCTTTTTTGATGTTATTGTACTTATTCATGCTGATCACATAATGGCAATTTTCTAATCACCGTATAAATACCGCCAGTACAGCCCATTTTAGTAAAAGTAACATAGCCAAGTCTTAACAAACTGCGTATCATGTTTTGCACTTCCTGTTTTTCGTTAGCAAAAATAACTGCTAATTCTTGACTGGTATATGTTTCTTTTGTTAGTTTTTTATAGCGATCAGCTGATTTATGCGTTAAGTCTGTAAACTCGAGGCTATACTTTGTAGTTGGTTGTTTTTTTTCTGCCACTTGCAGGTTATTGCTCAGCATTAATTTTATATTGGCTTGTATAATTGCGTTCATCTGGCCGCCCTTTGTTCAGCGCATTTTGCGTAATCCGTCATAGCTTCCCCTTTTTACTCATTTAAAAACCTTTTCCATAGTTCAGGCTCATTGCGCAAAATGTAGCCCATTGTTTCAATTACGCCGTCTAAGTGCGCGGCGCGCAAATAGTCTTTACTCACCCATTTATTTGGTGTTCTGCCATCTACAAAGTCGTGACAAGCCGAACAGGCGTAAGCTCCAAAAAGTGTTTTAATGCCAACGCCATGTCCATGACGTACCCCGTTTAGATGTGCAAAAACAGTCGTGCTTTTGTCATGGTTGCATATACTCGGCAATCGAACTGTGCACTGCTGGCCGCGTGCGCTATTTGTTATGGTTTTATGCGTCATTTACTTCTTTCGCACGAAACCGCACGCCATTAATTGCCCCGAAAAATTGTAACCATTCAATAAATCCGCTAGCTACATACTTAGGGAATTTTCTAGTTTGGTCGCCTAAAGTTACTAGGCTAGAACCATCAAGAGAAGGCACTAGGCGCATTTGTTTTCCTTTCCAATACTCTGCCAGCCGAGGCACATCGTTCGCTATGCTATCGGCTTTAAACTGGGCTACACAAAGCCTTTTCCAGCTATCTAAATCAAGCTTTTGTGTCAGGTGCTGCATTTGCGCCGCAATATCAGTTAGCATTGCATGATACTTTTCCTCTTGTTCGCGTGTTTTTTCGTCAAATTCATCAATGCGTATCCTATGCAATTTAGTCGGGTCTAGGTTCTCAATAGCTATAAACACGTTGTTGCGATTTTTTCCGTTGTAATAAATCGTATTTATGCTCATTTCATGCTATCCAAAAACTTCACACAATCGCTTGCATAGCGTTGCTCGCGTGTTTTACGTGGCATCGTAGCTATTTGGTTAAGCGCTTTCATGGCTGTGCTATAACGGGCCCGCAATATTGCTAATTCTGCTTTTAAACTATTTTCCATGCGCTTCTTTCACTTTTTTAATACATTCGCTGCACCTAAATTGCTTATGTCCTTGCGCGTTAATGCGATGAATACCGTTATCTGTTTGCTTATGTTTGCAGCAACTTTTGCATAGTTTTTTATCGTTCATTATTCGCCACCATTTGCAGCTATATCAAAATTCTTTTCATCTTGCCCAAGCATCGCATCAACACATTTTTGGCACATGGCTAGCTGCCACGTGTCAGGATATTTTTGCTGGTAAGCGGTATATTTAGCTAGATCAGGTTCGTTTAAATTCGCCTCGCATTGTTTGCATTTTATTTGGTCAGACAGCGCAAGATTTAGCATGTGTTCAACAAAATAAATCATTGAAGTAGTTGATACATGGCTTTTATCAGCCGTGGGATATTCAAAGAATTTGTCGGCCTCTTCTTTTATTTCTTGCAGTGTTATTTCGCGCTTAGTCATCATGGTACTTTCTGTATTGCAATACGTTTAGCTTGGCTTTTTGTTAAGTTAATAGTTAAATAATGCTGGCAATTTTCATGGTTTTTGTAAAATTCAGCCCATGATTGATATTTACTAGCTGGGGCTGTATATCGCCTGCATCGTGTTTTGTCATGGCAGCCAGTGCCTAAGCATTTCGTTATTTCACTCACGCCAATCCTTTCACTGCAAACAACACTAAAGCACTTGCAAATAATAGTCCGCTGGCGGGTAATGGCGTTTGTGTTGGCGCTATGTTGGGCAATATTTCTTGATTGCTTGCATAGTCTGTACTGGTTAAAAATACGAATGTGCCATGGCTTAACAATCCCATGCTTGCCAGCGGAGTTGTATTGACTTGCTGAAACGTATTATTTTCAATAGTTGATTGCGTTGGTATCACCACATGGCTTTTTGGCGAGCTGTAATAATTATTGATAATATTGTTGGTTATTGCTGGTTGATTGCAGCACTCGCAAACAAGCGGCTTGACTATTTTTTTCACACTATTTTTATGCGATTTTTTCTTTTTTAATGGCTTTTTATGCGGGGCTTCACATACCATTTTAACTGTGCAAACTTTCGCAATCGGCTTTGGATTAGCACAGCCAATAGTGCTGGCACTTGCTGGTATTGCAAACAACATCAATATTAAAAATTTAAGCATTTTTTACCCTTTCAAATTCCGATTTTAAATGCCGCTTACGATTATTCGGCGCATGTATTGATGCTAGTGTTGGCTCCATTAAGGGGTAGCGCAGCTCATGCCGATTTATAATCATTGTTGTCTTTCCATTTCCGCTAGTAATTCATCTAAACTAAAGCCGTATTGCTTGATCGTTCTCTTTGCGTACTCGTTGCGCACTTCACGCTGTGACTTAGTTTCATGCTCTGGCATAAACTGCATTTTGATATGGCGTGCGATGCAGCAAATGTTGCTCATATTGAAGCTGGATAAGGTTTGGCAGGATTGGCAGGTCATGCCGCCGCCGCTTTCGTAGCCTCTTGCGCGTATTTCAGAGCAATGTCTGGGAAGTTTTTTGGGTTAGATAAAATGCGTTTAATCCATGCGCGTTTATCGCTTTTTTCGGTATGTTCTGAAACGTAATCAACTACGTTATCCGCGAATGCTTTGTTGGTTTCTTTGTTGTTCGGCGGTGGCAATGCTGTATAAATTTTCTGCTTTGATTTAATTACACAATTCATTTTAAAATCGTCACAGCTTGGCGGGTAGTCGTAACTTGCCATTAATGCCATTGAAATACGCTCTGGGCTTGTGCCTGCCAACTCCTGCGACCATACCTGCTTTGCGTTCTCAATACCAAGGTCTTGCCCAGACAGACTTAATTCACCGATACGGAATTTATCAAAAAAAGTGTTGCCAAAACGGCCATGCAAACGCATAAAAATTTTAGTAACCCACTCAATCGGCAACGGCTCTAACTTCATTTTCTACCCCCATTAAATTTAATTTATTGCCCTGCAAATGCTTGGTATTTTCTGGTGTGAATACGGATTTTGCTGCAATGTTGCGCCCCGCTTCGCGGCTGGTTAATGCTGGCATAGCGCCTTTGTGAAGTTTGAGATTTAACGCTTCTTCGCGTTGCCGCTTAACGATTCCAAGCATGTAACCAAATCCTTTGCCAATTTTTGAGGCTCGGCTTGCAGCGTCAGTAAACTCATCAACCGTTGCTCCCGCTTCAATCAATGCTGTAAAAGTTGGGTGAGATTGGCTCATGTCCATAATGGGCTGCTTTGCCAAGTCGTAAACAGATTTGATTGCAGAACACACACGCCCTATTTGGGTTGGCTCAACAATGGCTAAAGTTTCTACAGTGTGTATTAGCTTTTGGTTTAAATATGGCTCTGGCTCTGGTGAGGTTTCGAGTTGGGTTTCTGTTTGGTTATTTTCCGATAACCCACTGGGTTTATTTTTTGTTTCATTTTTAGCTGATTTAGGTCTGCCACCTTTACCACCATTTAACCTAGCAGCTACCATAGCGGGTTGTGCGTCTGTTATTTCTTTTTCAGCTCTACTTTGAACATATCCGTTTGTGGTTAATTTGAAGTATTGGCTTAAAATGCCTATAACCGATTTGCGCTCATCTTTAGTCATAGCTCGCGCAATTCTGCAACAAGAATCAATATCACTAGGTAGCGCAGATTCTGTTGCGTAATAATGGTCAAGCAATCTGTCGTAAGCGCCCATTTCAGAGCATGACAAATGACCTGTGTCGCGCTGTATATCGCCGATGTATCTTTTGTAAAAGTTCACGCAACCACCAGCATCAGCGCATGTGCCATATTTCTAGTTATCGCCATTTAAGCCGCTACTTTCTGTTCTCTAAACTCAAACAAATCTTTAAATTGTGGGGAAATATACAAAGATGCTTTAGTTGAGTTCGCTTCTTGAATAAAGGATGGCGCTTTCCAGCATTGATTTGATTTAATGGAAAGAATGCTAGATTTAGTCACTCCATACTCATCAGATAGCGATAAAGTTGATTGCCCAATAGAAATTTTACTTCTGATTTCTAATGCAATTTCATAGGTTAATTTAGTTGACGATCTATTTCTTGATTGAGTTTTTTTATCAGCCCATCTGCAATTTTCTTTGAAGTAACCTAGTGAATTATCAATTCTGTCTATGGTCATTCCAACCAATGGGTCGCCCATATCAGCAAAAAATTTCTTTAAGTCCAACCACTCTTTGCATACACTTACACCAAGAAGACCGTAATATGAATATTGCTTAGAATTTGGATTTGTACATCTATCAATCATCTTGTGCCAAGAGCTATATGCCTTTGGATGTAAGGATGCAAAAGCACTTTCTTTCCTATGACTGTTAATGACATCTAGGTTTTTTTTTCTTTTGCACCCGCAAGAAATATTGATTCCATAACGAAGAGCCTCGCCAAGAATTGATTTTTCTATACCGCATTCACATAAACAATTCCAACAAACACGATTGTTTCTATTTTCGGCCTTTGATATAACTTTAAGCAGTCCATAAACAGATCCAACTTCAACATTTTTATGCCTAATCATTTAATCACCTTATAAAAATCAGACCTAAATAAGTCTTGATTTTTCATAATGAGTAAAAATTTACTTTGATTTTCCTGCATAATTTTTATTACCCCTTATGTGTGCTGGTTAACATACCGCACCGACAGACTGTGTTAAATTGGTCAAGATTGCCGTTATTTTTTGCGCAATATCAGGCATGCAAAAAAACACACGCATATACACCAAACAAAAATAAAGCCGATAACGGCAAAAGTATTAATAAGCCAGTGCGGAATCATGCGACCGCCTTTAGAACGCCATTGGTTTGTAACTTAGCTTTGATGCTGTCAAGCTTGTTCACGGCTTCGATAAATTCAATCTGTAACCTCGCTTTAACATCAGCAGGATCAATTGGGTTTGGCATTGAGTAGCCGAGTGATTCACACAAATAACCAATCCCAATGTGCTTACCTTTTTCACGTGCCAAACGCATTATTAAAAGCGCTTGGTCAGGTGTTATTTTCTCGGCCCTACCTTCATCTAAACAATTAAGTAACCACCTTTGCGCTGGCTCTGTATTAATTTCAGAGGTATCTTTATTAGTTTTAACTTTGTCAGGAAATAGAATTGGGCCAATTACTTTGCTACCTCCGCTGGCCTTTACACAAGCAATTAGCATTTCATTCATTGATTCAAATTCATCCATTACTAACCTTTCCTAAATAAAGTTTTGTTTTTAGTAAGCGTTTGTATAGCCAAAAATTAGACAAAAAAATATATTCCTGTTTATGCGGATTTTTCTAAAACCGACTTAGCTAGTAGCTCAAGTCTTTTCCCAGCCTCATATGAAATTGTTGATTGTTTGCCATTAACAATTTCAGAAATACGCGATTGCGGCACGTTAGAGCGTTTTGCAATCTCGGTTTGCGTTAAACCGCAATCCAGTAAAGTTTTAATAATTGAATTAATCATAAAAGCACTTTATACATATTCGTATTAATTGTCAATACGTATTTGTATTTTGTTTTATTTATACGTTAATGGATAATTTAATTATGAATTTTGCAAAATGGTTACAAAATAAATTAGATGAGCGTCAAATTAATCCTACTGCGCTAGCTAATGCTATCAATGAAAATCAGCCTACTATTCAAAGAATATTATCTGGTGAAACTAAAAACCCGCGATTAAAGATAATTAAGAAACTTGAGTCTTTTTTTAAAGATGAATTTATTGAATTGCCACCTAATAGTTACAAAGTAGATGTTCGCAAAATTGCTTACCCGCCTGTTTATGGTAAGGGCATGGGTGGATTGCCTAACAACCTCTTTACTGATGAAGATAGATTAAGCAATGGCCATGATGAATATGGTGAAGTGTACAGCGGTGATAAAAACGCGTTTATCACACGAGTAGAAGGTAATAGCATGTACCCCGCTTATTTTGATGGTGGTTATGCCCTGGTAGAGCCTGATACAAAACCAGAAATTGAAGATGTTGTATTAATCAAACTCAATACAGGTCAAGTGATGCTTAAAAAGCTCATCTCTTATCGCGGCGGGGTGGTGCTTGGCAGCTATAACGAGCCGCAATTACACACATTTAGCAACGATCAAATTGTATGGATGTATTACGTGGCATACCCAGTGCCGTCACGCAAAATAAAGCATCGGGTTTAATTTTTAGGAGTGTGAAAATGAAAAAGTCCATGATGTTTTTTATCGCGTTAATCTTAGTTTCAAATTTAGCTGATGCCGCTAACAGAAAAGGCAGTCACCGAGTCGGCGGCCATAACAGCTCGGGCAAAGGCGGCCATTATGTTGGCGGTAGAAAATGAAAAAAATACTTATAGCAATAATTATTTCAGCAACGTCTATAACGGCTTATGCAAAACATTCAAACAATCATCAATATGACAATTCTTATAATCAAGTAGATGAATCACAACTGGACAATGCAGATAGCTATGTAAATAAATTCGGAAAACAAGTTCATTCGCCAGCGCATTCAAAACATGGCACGCCTCATGCCGCTTCTGCAAAATGCAGGGATGGAACATATAGCTTTAGTAAACACCATAGCGGCACCTGCTCCCGTCATAAAGGAGTTGACGAGTGGCTATAACATTTAAATAATAAAAACACGAACAACCGCCAATCGGCGGTTTTTTTTCAATTAAATTTAAAGATTTAACAAATATTTCAAATATTATACAAATACGTATTGACATGATAATACGAATATGTATAATGAACATATCAAACAAAACAAACGTTTGATTCGGGATGAAGGTAAATGAATGCGAGTTGCTCTAGGGCGCGGACTACACCGAACAATTAGCAATACTGAACTCCGAAGCAGCACTTTATAGGTGAAAGCGTTAGCAAGTAGCCTTATTTTGAAAGGATTGAATCATGCAAACACAACTACAAGCAGAAGCACTATACGACACATTCTTAGATGTGCCATATCAGGAAGATAACAAAATCAACCTTGAACAAATTGCAGTTGATGTGGTTGACGGTATTTACGATGGTAATTATTTGAGCTGGAAATCTGCTACTGATAAAGCGCTAGCAACGGCTTTTAAAGGCTTGCAGGCTGAGTTTGCCAGTTATCAATACGATAGCAGCTTATCGCGTGAAGACAATCAAATTGAGCGCCTAACGCAGGTAAAAGAGTGCTTAGAAAATTCTGTTTTAGCGATGGCTAAACAACATTATGCAATGGGCGGGAGTTTTTAAATGAAAAACAAGGCGCTATGGCAGGCAATTGCTTGCTGGCTCATCATCTTTTTAATCACGATGCTAGCGGTTTATTTTAACTAAGGGGCAGAAAAATGAACAGCCACGACATTATCAACCATGACAAATATTTAAAGTTAGTAGCTAGCAACAAGCGTCAAGAGAAGTTTGAGTATGCAGCCTTGTGTGTTTTGTCTGTTGCCTTATTCGCGTCTTTTTGTTCGCCAGCCTTTTTTCAAACTGTATTTAGTATTTTTTGAAAGGATTAATCATGCCAACACTTAAACAATTAATTCAGCGTAGCGCAGTTCTTTACCCAACATCGCGCTACATGGCACATCAATGGGTGCGCAAGTCATTTCATTTATACGAGACTGGCGCGCATATTTTACAAAAAGGAAAATTAAATGAATAACATTGCAAAAATTAATACAAAATTGCCAGCTTTGGCAATGTCAGATGATGAACTAATGTCGGTGTTGCGCTCTTCGCTTTATGTCGGCGCACAAGATGCCAGCATTAAAATGGCGGTGAATTATTGTAAGGCTGCTGGTTTAGATATTATGCAGAAACCTGTTCATTTAGTACCCATGTGGGATAGCAAATCAGGTGGAATGCATGATGTGGTCATGCCTGGCATTGGCTTATATCGCACACAAGCAAGTCGTAGCGGTGAAATGGCTGGTATTGATGAACCTATTTTTGGTGAAGATATTACAGAATCGTTTGAAGCAGAGGATTACTATGACAAATATGACAAAAAAAACAAAAAACGCGATGCGCTAAAAGTTATTTATCCCAAATGGTGCAAGGTAACAGTAAGAAAGTTAATGCCAAACGGGATGGTTGCAGAGTACCACGCAAAAGAATTGTGGAAAGAAAACTATGCAACCCAATCTAAAGATTCAGAGCATCCAAATGCGATGTGGAAACGCCGTCCTTATGCACAGCTTGCTAAATGTGCCGAAGCCCAAGCATTGCGTAAAGCATTTCCTGAACTAGGCGCTATGCCTACAGCAGAGGAAATGGAGGGCAAGGAGCTTGATATTACAGCTCAATCTCAAGCCGTAGCTGAAAAAATATATGTGTCTGATGCAGTTTTTGCCGAGCAGTTACCAAAATGGAAAAAGGCCGTTGAGGATGGTAAAAAAAGTGTTGAAAATCTGATAATTTGGATTGAAACAAAAGGTACTTTTTTAACAGAATCACAACTTGCTACGATTAACACTTGGCAAGTTACGCCAGCGCCGCAAACGGTTGAAAACGAAGTTAAACAGGCAAGCGATAACAGCGACTTTTTAAGCGATTATTCAGAAGGAGAGCATGTTGCTACATAATCTTAAGCAAGGTGATAACGATTGGCATGCTTTTCGCGCTACCCACTTTGGCGCAAGCGAGGCATCAGCAGTTCTAGGTATTTCACCTTACAAAACAAGAACTGACTTATTAAATGAAAAGAAAACTGGCTTACTGCCAGATGTTAATAATTTTACTCAAGCAATATTCACAAAAGGTCATGAAGTTGAAAAATTGGCGCGAGTAATAGTTGAAAAAATTCTTAATGAAGAACTTTCCCCAGTCACATTCTCAATGGATAGGTTGTCAGCATCATGTGATGGTTTAACTTTCATGGGTGATGTTGCATGGGAAACAAAACAATTTAACAAAGCACATTTTGATCAAGTTAAAAATGGTGAACTGCCAGAGATGCACTGGCCACAATGCCAGCAAGTTTTATTGGTAACTGGCGCAGAAAAGTTATTTTTCACTATTTCAGACGGCACAGAAGAAAATACGGTTGGCATGTGGGTGTACCCAGATGCAGACAAGCAACAAACAATTGTTGATGCCTGGAATCAGTTTGAAAAGGATTTAGCCAACTATGTGCCAGTTGAAATAATCGAGAAGCCTAAAGCACAGGCAACGCTAGCCCTGCCAGCCCTGTTTATTCACGCTAAAGGCGAGATTACTACGAGCAACATGAAAGAGTACGGCGCAGCCCTTGCGCAACGCTTGCAAGAGGTACGTTCAATCGTATTAATCACTGACCAAGACTTTAGCAATGCAAAAGAAGCGGCCAAATTTTTACGTGAGAATATTCAACAAGCCAAGCTCACTAAAGAGGCGATGTTAGCGCAAACTTTCACCGTTGGTGAAGCGGTACGCATGATTGATCACTGGTGCGAAGATATGCGCTTAACAGCCTTACAGATTGAAAAAGATGTGGAGCGCGAAGATAGTCTTAAAAAACAAGTCATGGTCGCAGATGCACAGCATGAATGGCTTAATCGCTTAGATGCGCTATATGCAGAAACTAAGCCAATAGAAATAGCCATTGTTCGGCCTGATTTTGCTAATGCTTTAAAAGGCAAACGCAATTATGCTAGCATGCAAGATGCAATCGATACCTTGATGGCACAGAAAACTATTGAGGCTAATAACATTGCAAGCGATATTCGCGCCAAACAATCTTGGTTTAAAGAACATGCAGCCGACTATCAATTTTTATTCGCTGATTTGCAAAATGTAATCTACAAAGCCAGCGAAGACTTTCAATTGCTCGTTAATTCACGCATTCAAGCGCACCAGGAGACTGAAGCTAAAAAGCTTGAAGCCGAACGCGCACGCATTCAATCCGATGAAGAAGCCAAGGCACGCGAGAAAATAGCTAAAGAAGCCAAAGAAATTGCTGATGCAGAAGCGGCAGCGCAGGCGCTTAATGACCATGTTGCAAACGCTGGCAAAGTGGTCGAGACACTAGTCGAAACAGTAATTTTAAAAACAGTGCCAGCCGCAGAATTGCGCGAAGCCGTTGTACAGCAACAAGATATTATTGCATCATTCTTTAAAGCTCATAAAATAAATAATGATAAATATCACGAATATCGCGCAGTCATTACAGAATTTATTAAGCATCAGCAAGTTTATGAAATAAAGAAAGCGGCTTAGTACCCATGACACAAGATGGAATAATTGAAGTGTTACAAAGTTGTTATGACGCTTTAGATGTAGCATCTGTTTCCAAAATGGAAACAGTTCAATCAGCACAGCCTACAAGTCAAGATGTGCTGGATGCTGAAAGGTATAGGTGGCTAAAGCCGAATTATGCAATGGCTAACTTTGATATTTACGATGCTGAAAAGGGCGAAAGTAAACAGTCTGGAATAATATTTGAGATGCCAGACGGATTGAGCTATGGCGAAGATTTAGACGCTTTAATTGATGCAGCAATGAAAGAGAGTAAATAATGGGCAAATTTTTATGGTTTATCTTAGGGGCTTTATCTTATCAACTTTTTCAATTTTTAATTGTGCTAACAACTGGTGAAAATTCTGAACATTGGGCTTTGATTTTAAGGGGGTATCTATGAGTGGTAACGCAAATGATGGTTTAATTGAGGAATGGTTAAATGTGAATATGCCAAGTGGCACTATTATTGGCGACCCCAAATGGTGGGCTAAAAATATTAGAAAAGTATTGAGTTATGAAAATGCTAACCTAGCCAAGCCACAGCCACAGCCTACACCTAGACAAAGTGTTGATGATCCAGCAGATTTATATCAATACGAAATCATGGATAGAACGCATATTATCTGTGAAATGATTGATTCAGCTTTGCTTGGTAACGCTGGCATTACACCAGAGCAAACGCAGTTGGTAAATAAAGCATTAGATTATTTAGGTAGAGTATATCAAGATTCGGGCAGAAATTCATATATCGACACTAAGCCACAGCCTACACCTATCCAAAGTGATGAAGAGCGTGTGGAGTTTGAGAAGTCTTTTAGCAATTACTATCTAGGCAAATTTACTGATACAGCTAACTACATTAATAGCGAAACTGATGGTGCTTGGACTGGTTGGCAAGCTCGCGCTAACCTATCTAATCCACAGCCTATGAGTCAAGATGTGCTGGATGGTGACCTTATTAAAGCTGCTGAAAAATATGCTGAAAAATACGAAGATGATGGATGGGAAAGATGATTAAAACAGATGTTATTAATGCTTTTTATCAAGGCTGGAATTATGCTAAACGCAGCACCTAAAGGATAACGATATGACAGATGTCAAAACGCGCAGAGCATAATAGTGGTGAAGATGTAATATTCCGATAATCTAGGTGAGGCGATGCGTGGACAGGCCGATTGATGGGTTAGACAGATGATAACAACGGGGAATCAAATGGATAGCGGCGTGGCTTTAGATGTTGTATTTAAGCACCTGATGCAAAGGGCTAAATTTGAAAAATGCATCGTAAACATTTATGGGGATAGCATCTGGTTAAGTGATTGCGGCTTTGGATTTGACAGCAAATACTTTTGTGTCAGTCCAAAAAATTGTGATGATGATGACAAAATAGCTAGATGGGAATTACCAAAAATAAGATTTTGGCAAAGCCAAAAAATGCAGATTCATTTCAAATTACTGGTGCGAGAAATAACAATTAGAGGAAGGGTAGAAGTTGAGAAAAACTACAAAGAAAAGCAGCTAGAAAAAGAAAAAAATGTTAAAAGGGACATACTTAAATTAATAGGGATGCATACGAAATGACGCACTGGGCTGCAATTTCCAACCCATCCGCGGAGTGACACCCTACGAAACGAATTCACCTGCAGCTGTAGGCGGTCAGGTGCAATGACTAGTTAGGCAGATGGTTGCCAAGCCAGAATAATTTAAAAAGGAAACTGAAAATGACAAATATAATTTTACCAAACTGGCTGGCTATCGTGATTGGCGTTCACTACTTAGGAGTATAAAAATGGACGCAAATAGAGTAAAAGAAGCAAAAAAACGCGCTGACGAAGTAGTTAACGGATTTAAGAAAGCAACAACACAAAATGCAAGAGACGCACAAAATTTAGCCGAATTTGTAACGTTGCAAGAGCGAAGAATAACCGCATTGAAAAGCAAGATTTTAGCTGATGAAAACGCAACATCAAATAAAAGCAATGAGATAGGTGATTTACTTAAAAGCATGGGTTTGTAGCTCTAACGTAACGAATTTACCTGCCGCTTGCGGTCAGGTGCAATGACTGGTTAGGGGCTACCAATTGTTAAAAGCCCCGCTAATTTAAAAGGTATCCCAAAATGAAGCTAAAATTAGTATGCGTTATAGTTTTAATGCTCTTAGCAATAGCAGCATCCTCAATTCAGATAAATACGCAGGAGCAACTAGAAAAGATTTATTTTTCTAAATTTACCGAGCCAATGCAAGGTTATTGGCAACCAATCGAAACATTATATGATTTTAAATTCAACTCAAAATATTATCGTTTGGATAGATTCCCTCTACAATCAACATTTTTTAAACTAGCAGGGCATCAATATGAAATAAAACACTATGAAATTAATGATTGGGTAGAAATTAAAGCGTTAAATCAAAATCACCTTCCTTTAGGACTTAAGCCAATTTATTAACAAGACGGGGCTAATTAGTAAACTTTTTAATAAAATGCCTCTTATATAACAATGTTCTTAACTATTGAAGATATGCAACGATTAACGGGCTGCAAACGCAAAGCAGATCAATGCCGTTATCTTGACTCACAATTCATTCCTTATCGCACCAATGCGCGCGGGGAGCCAATCGTTACTATTGCTTATATTAATGGCTTAAAAGATGCCAACCAAAAACAACAATGGAAACCTAGCTCAAAACTGGTTTAAACTATGCAAATGGGCAGAAAACCAAGCGTTAATTTGCATTTGCCGCCCCATTTTAGGGCGCGCAAAAAATCCACTGGAATCTATTATTACTTTGATACGGGGGGGAAGCCGCGCCGCGAGATACCGCTAGGCAGCGATTATGCGACTGCTTTAATTAAATATGCACAGTTGCAACAAGCACCACAAGGCCATGCTAGCATCACCTTAAAAATGGCATGTGAGCGCTATGTAAAAGAAATTTTACCCACTAAATCAGCCGCCACGCAAAAAGATTATCTTAAATGCTTGAAACACATATCTATATTTTTTAACGAACCGCCCGCGCCAATTAATGAGATTGAAGCAGTTCACGTGCAGCAATATGTTGAATGGCGCGGCAAGTCTTCTCAAAAACGCGCTAATACCGAGCGCGCTTTAATCAGCGTCATTTTTAATCATGCGCGATCATGGGGCTATACCAATAACGTCAACCCATGCCAAGGCGTAAAGCGCTTTAAGGAGCATGCGCGCACGGTGTATGTTGAAGATAATGTTTACCAAGCCGTATATGAATGCGCATGCCAACCATTAAAAGATGCCCTTGATTTAGGTTATTTGACGGCGCAGCGTCCAGCGGATGTAATTAAAATGGCAGAAACGGATATAAAAGATGGTACGCTTTTTGTGAATCAAAATAAAACAGGTGCAAAGCTGCAAATTGCGATTAAAGGTGTTCTAAAAGATGTAATCGAGCGCATTCTAACGCGCCGCCAAGCGTTCAAAGTTAGAAGTCTGGCTTTGGTATTAGATGAGTACGGAAAGCCGCTGTCACAGCGGGCGATATGGCAACGATTTGATAATTCTAGGCAATTTGCAGCGGCAACCAACCCTAAACTTAAAGCGCAGATAGAAGCTTTTCAAATACGCGATTTGCGTGCAAAAGGCGCAACTGATAAAGCGAGTGAAGGAGATATGCGCCAAGCGCAAAAGCTACTAGGTCATGCAAATCTAAACATGACTGAGCGTTATGTTCGCAACCGAATTGGTGAAAATGTAGACCCAATAAAGTAGGTGGTTTTTAGTCCGCAAAAATAAACAACCCCGCGCCAGTGCTAGTGCTATTTTAAATAATTGCGGACTAGAAAATAGCGTGTAAGTGGCTAAAATGCTAGATAATGCGTGCGGATGCTCTATCCACTGAGCTACGAGGGCGTTTGCTGGTTTAACGCTGTAACACTAAACTAATCCGTATTTTCTCATATTTCTTATTTGATATCGCCGAGAAGCGCAACTATTTAAACTGCTGGCTTTCTGATGTAATATTATGCGGATGGTGTTAATGAAGATACTTTTTTATAGCGTTGTTTTACTGATTGCCTTGTTGGGTTATCAAAGTCTGAGTATGGCTGCTAGCATACCAAAAATTGGCAGTAAAGCACCAGATTTTAACTTGTCTGATGCTAAAGGCGATCTGGTGAGTTTGGCAAGTTTTAAAGGCAGTTGGGTGGTGCTTTACTTTTACCCAAAAGACGATACGCCAGGATGCACTAAAGAGGCTTGCACGTTTAGAGATGATTTACACAAACTAGAAAAATTAGGTGCAAAAGTCGTGGGAATTAGTGTGGATAATGGCAAAAGCCACGCCGAATTTGCCAAAAAATATAAGTTGCCGTTTCCATTATTAAGTGATGAAAATGGCGAAATCGCCAACCAATACGGTGCGTTAAGTAATTTTGTTGTATTTAAAATCGCTAAGCGGTACACATTTTTAATTGACCCACATGGTGTATTGCAAAAAATTTATTTAAGTGTCGATACATCGCGTCATTCCCAGCAAATTATTGATGATTTAACCGTAATCTCAACAAAATCTTTAGTTTTACAGTAAGGAATTTAATATGCTTAAATTACCCTTAGTTATAACCTTCGTCTTGTTAGTTTCGAGCTGTGCTGCGCCCACGCAGCTTGCTAAAATAAATTCGTCTGAATGGACAGAGTTGACATGTAGTGGCTTTTTAACATGGAACGAGTGTAGGCAAGAGGCGCAAGCCATGTGTCCACATGGCTTTTATACCGCCGACTATATAGAAAACTGGTTAATTCAACGCCCTGTGGTCAGTGTGGCGTGTAGGACTTAATTTTAAAAAATACTATTTAAACAACAAGAAACCGCGTTTAATTTATTAAACGCGGTTTTAATAAATCTTACTCTATTTACTTGGTCACTTTAATTGGCACGTATAAAGTGTTTTCACCACGCAGCACCAATACCGCAACTGTTTTGCCAGCCACAATTGCATTAATTTGCTTATTAAAAAGCTCCACACTTTGAGTTTCGTTATTGTTAAGACCCAGTATCACATCGCCACGGCGGATGCCTGCTTGCGAAGCCGCACCAGTGCTATCAACCACCAATAAGCCATTTTTGCCGTTGAGTTTTTTCTTTTGAACTGGGGTTAGCTCTTTTAAGGTCAGGCCAATTTTGTTGGCTTCTGCCTTAGGTGCTGGCTTAACGGATGGCGCAGCCTCATTCGGGTCGTTCGGCATCTCGCCTACGCCAACATTCAGCATTTTTACCGAACCTTTGCGCAAAACTTCCACTACTGCAATTCTGCCAGGTTTAGTGGCAGCAACCGCACGCGGCAAGTCGCTTGAGGTAATAATAACTTTGTTATCAAACTTGGTAATCACATCACCCGCTAACAAGCCGCCTTTTTCAGCTGGGCCATTTTTTTCAACCCCAGCAATTAACGCGCCGTTGTTGTTTTTCATACCAAATGATTCAGCGAGCTCTTTACTCAACTCTTGAATTGCCACACCCAGCCAGCCGCGCGTAATTTTGCCACCCGCTTTTAATTGGTTAGCAATATCAATCGCTACATCAATTGGAATGCTAAACGACAAGCCCATTGAGCCGCCGCTGCGGCTGTAAATTTGCGAGTTAATGCCAACCACTTCTCCACGCAAGTTATACAGCGGGCCACCCGAGTTACCGGGGTTAATGGCAACATCGGTTTGTATAAACGGCACGAAGTTTTCTTGCGGTAAGGCGCGACCTTTGGCCGAAACAATGCCCGCTGTCATGGTGTTTTCTAAACCAAATGGTGAGCCAATTGCCGCCACCCATTCTCCCACTTTAAGCGCGGATGGGTCGCCAATTGTAGCTTTTGGCAAATTGTTCGCTTCAATTTTTATTAAAGCCACGTCGGTGCGTTTATCTGCGCCAATAATTTTGGCTTTAAATTCGCGTTTGTCAGATAATTTTACCAACACTTCGTCGGCCTCATTAACCACGTGTGCATTAGTTAAAATATAACCATCTGCACCAATAATAAAGCCAGAACCTAACGATTGTGATTTGTAATCTTGGCCTTGGCCTTCACCTTGACCAGGCATACCTGGAATGCCTGGAATGCCAAAACGTTTAAAGAATTCTGGAATATCTTCATCATCTGGCATGCCAGGAAATGGCATCGCAGCCTGCCCGCCGCTACCATGCATGGTTTGCGTTACGCTAATATTGACCACTTCTTGACCATGTTTTTCGGCAAGTACGGTAAAGTCTGGCAAATCTATTGCAAATGCAATAACGCTGCTACTTGCAATCGTGCAAGCTAATACGATATTCAACATCCAATTTTTTAACATCTAT
>JAYTEL010000263.1:0-9732 GCA_043735225.1 Methylotenera sp.
ATCAGTTACACATCACGCGAGCATAGCGAACCTAAAACTTACCCCGCTCACCCACTGGGCATTGTGCAACGCGGCGCGGTGACCTATTTGGTTGCTACGTTATATAACTACACGGATATTCGCTTGTTTGCCGTGCACCGCATCCAAGCTGCGCTAGTATTGAATCAACCTTCTAATACACCAGAAGGTTTTGATCTTAAGCATTTTATTAGCCAAGGCGCTTTAGGCTTTGAAGAAAACGGTCTAATCAAACTGGTGGTGCGCATTACTTTACCTGCTGCCGAACACTTATGGGAAACGCCACTTTCATTAAATCAACAGATAGTACCAGACCAAGCTGGCTGGTTACGTCTGCAAGCAACCGTGCCGGACACAGCCCAATTACGTTGGTGGCTGATGGGTTTTGGCGAGGGTGTGGAGGTGTTAGAACCAGCTTCGCTTAGGCAAGAATTTGTTAATATGGCGCGATCGCTACATGGGATTTACCATGCAACGAAGACTTAATTGCATTTAGGTTAGTTTAGTATCAGGTTTACTTAACAAAGGATTATTTAGCAATTCACGAACTCTATCTCCAAATTTTTGAATTGAAACATTCTTTACTAATCCATACCGTCCTCCCAAAAATGGCAGGACGACCACAATAGTACCGTTTTTATTAACAGCCCAATTCAACTCACGATCATCAATTATTTCAGATTTAAATACTGTTTCGTCATCAGAAAATGCAAGTGAAAATTCTGTTAGATAACTTTTGCCCACGCATACAATCAACTTAGGTGAATAGGTCTGCATCCAGGTTTTCATGATTGGGAATCTGTTTGCTTTGATCCAGTCATGATAATCCTGTTTAGTTTTAAGATCTGTTGCCTTTGCAAACTCATCTTTCCATAAAACATGCGAAGTGTCTTTAAAAGCCAAAGGATACAAATTCATTTTGAAATACCCTTTTTCTCCTTCGGTAAAAGGTTTAACTGTTTCTGCAAATGCTTTGTATGATCCAACATTATCACCATTTACTGCCGCAAGTAGTTTCATCGCTTGCCAATTAAACCTGTGCCCAAGATTATGCTCCCACCCTGGCGGCACGTCATCGCTTGTATACCCTTTGGAGGGCAATTCAACATTTTTAGAAAAAACCGAATTAATTAATTCATGTTCATCGGCAGGATCTCCACGTCCCCATTCAATGCCGCAATACCAAATGCTTTTGCTTTGAGGTGATCCAATATCACCACCGTCAAACCCTGAAAAACTTGTTGCCCATTTTGCAAACCTTGCATACCCTATTTCCATTTGTAACTCCTAATTATTAATATAAATTTAAATCAATTCTCATCATCACATATTTCCACACGCCAACCAACCATATTTCGCCCTAGCGCCTTTGCCCAATCGCGCCAGCGGCGTAACATTTTGTCGCAAACTCGCACTAGTTCCATCTTAACTTCTAGTCTTTTAGCTGGTAATCCGATGGGCATAAATTCTGTTTGTAAGTAGCCATCAACTGTAAAAGCACAAGTTGAAGATGCATGCAAAAAGGTGAGGTTTGAACACGGCAATGACATAGCCGCCTCTATTGCGCGCCCAACATCTCTTGCAGTAATTGTTCCGCTACTAATCGCTATCATGCCCGTTGACTTAATCACATCATTGGGCGGCACCTGCAACACTAAGCTGAAATCTCCCGTTGTGGCAGATAGTGCCGCCATAAAATCGGCATCGGGGTTAGTTGCGGTTACCAAAATAGTGAATTCCTGCAGCGCAGCTTGCACAGTGTTATGCATATCGTCCCTTGTGAAAATTAATCCATTAAATTTGACTGAGTAAATTTAGCGCACATAAATCTTGCGGCATTCACGCATGGTATTGTTGTGGATTTCCAAAACCGCTTGAATACCGCCATCACTATCTGTTTGATAACCGCCCGCAAGATTCCAGGCGATTGGAACGTCTAAGTAATCTGCCACCGTAAAAACAAA
Source organism: Methylotenera sp. (assembly GCA_043735225.1). Classification (GTDB taxonomy): domain Bacteria; phylum Pseudomonadota; class Gammaproteobacteria; order Burkholderiales; family Methylophilaceae; genus Methylotenera_A. The sequence goes on from JAYTEL010000263.1 coordinate 1,983, forward strand.
TCTGTCACGCTTCTCCAACTGCTCAGTCGTCAAAAAGCCTCCAAGCGGGTCATCAATATGTGGATCAGCACCCGCTTGATACAAAATAACATCACAATCGCGCATCTCAACCACCAGCTCAGGAATACGTGCTAAAAATTTATGTGCCTGCTTTGCAGTTGTATATTCTTGTCCTGCGCTGTAATGTTTAATCCAAGTTGCAGCTTTGTGGTGCTCAATTAAGGAATGTGTGCCATCGCCATAGTGCATATCAAAATCTAATATACCCACCTTATTAACTAAGCTTTCAGCTTTCAACACTATAGCAGTCACCATTAAGCCATTGAAGGTGCAATAACCAAATGCCGATTCAACCCCAGCATGATGAAACCCAGAACAAGGTGCTACCGCCACTTTGCCGTTTTTAATGGCCTCGCGCGCGGCACATAACATAGCACCAGTCGTAAACTGCAGTGTTTTTGCAACATCAGGCAATTTATTGCCAAAGCCATTTTTTATTTCACAAGATAAAATCTTATTTACATAATTTGCACTGTGGGCAAGCTTTAACTGGGTTGTTGTTACTGGCACAGGCTCTTTTAATTCAATTGGTAAACCAAGCGCTAACCAAGCCTCAACCACACTAGCAGGCTTGCCAGCACTCGGTGAAAAGCTATCAAAATGTGCAACCATTTTAGGGCTATAAAAAACAGGTATATGCTTAGGATATTCATCGATGTAGGCTTTGGTTACCATAATGTTTCTCAACGATTATTTGTGTAGAGAGCAAATATAACGCATCTATGCGTCACTCTATGTCGCAGGTAGGCAGTAACATGTCAGCTTATAATTAAATAAATCATATAAAAATGTAATCATGCGGAATTTAGGTTTTGATCTAAAAATTGACGAGCGTTCGGATAAGTTGATTTTGGCAGTTTAAAATAAGAGCCGAATGGTTCGAAAGATAATTAAAATACGAATTAAAATAGTAAAAAGTGTGTAATTAAATAAGGGGCTATACAGTGCAAAATGAAATAGAAGAATTATTGAAGAATGTGGCATTTAAAATTGGAACATTAAATGAAGCCAAGCGTTTGTACGCTGATAGACTTGCGCCTGATTTTAATATGTTTGATTACATGCGCGATAATGAAATGGGGTTGTCACGCTGTATCGCAAGTTTGTTAAATCCTTCAGGAACCCATGGCCAAGGAAGCTTATTCTTAAAAAGTTTCCTTGAACGCATTGATAAAGTTTTATCTGAAAATGAGTTAGTTAAATGCTGGACTGATACTGTTAGTAATGGCTGTCAGGCCAGCCTAGAAGAGCAAGCAAACGGACTGCGCCGAATTGACGTTTATTTGAGATTTAATAATGGTGAAATTATAGGCATTGAAAATAAACCATGGGCAGGGGATCAAGAAAATCAACTTGCGGATTATGCAAAATTTATTGAGGGTCAAGCTAACGTCAAGAAGTGGTTAATTATTTACTTGAGTAATAATGACCCAGCTAATTCAGAGTAAAGCATTAGTAAAAAACGGCGAGAAGAGCTTGAAAATAATGGTAATTTTGTTTGGTTAAAATACCCATTATTAGTTGAATGGCTTGAATTTTGTGCACAAAATTCTAAAGCATTAAATGTGCGGGTTTTTATTGAAGAGCTTGCAAAATTTGTTAGAACTAAAATTAACAGGGAGTTGGATATGTCAGAAGAGCAGGAGATTAAGAATATTTTGAAATCTGGAAAATCAGGCGAAAATATTCGATCTGCTTTCCATATTATTAAAGCCCTTGAATCTTTAAAAGAAGATTTGCTAGTAAAGTTGCGTGCTGATTTAGAGAGTCGCTTTAATTTAAAAGGCTGTGAGCTAGAATGGGATAAGGTTTTGTCCAGTAATTGGAAAAATTATGTTGGTTTTAATGTGAAGTTTTATCAAGACCAAAATATCAAAGACCAAAACTTTTATCTGCGCTTTTGTTTTACTTCTCCTGATTTAGGCAGTCTTATATGGGGCATTAGGCAGAATGACAAAAAAGAAAGAAATCCACAAAATAATATTGCAATTAATACATTAATGAATAATAAATTTGGTAACGGCAAACAATGGGATTGGTTTGCATGGCATAGCTACATACATAAAAATAATAATATTTTTAAGGAAGACGATTTGCACTGGGACAAAAATGAGCAACCTTGGTTATCAATAATTAATGGGGAAATGGCTGACAAAATTACCGATCTGGCTATTTCTGTCCGAGAAACTTTTGAAGGCAGTAAAAACCTTTTAATCGATGAGACATTTAAAGCGATTGTAGATTAATCTTTTTCAATTAAAACTTAATAGTAAAAAGTGAAGAAATTTCACCCTGAGCCCATCTGCGACAATTGAAAAGGTGCCTAATGAAAATTGAAAACACTCAAAAACTTCTCACCTCTTACCCTTACTTATACCGTGATTTAAGAGAATTTGGTTTTGAATGCGGTGATGGCTGGTTTAATTTGATATGGCAGTTATCGGCAGATATTGAATCAGCAGCGCGTGTTGAAGGGCTTACAGAAAACACAAAAGTTTGGCCTTGCGTGGGTGTTGTTAAGCAAAAGATGGGTGATTAGCGTGTGCAATTTAGCGCGTCAGTGATTGATAGCGTTTGCGATTTGGTAGAAGAAGCTAGGATAACTTCAGTTGATGTTTGTGAGATATGCGCTGCGCCTTGCAAGATGCTAACCGAAACTGAGCGTGTAGGTTGGGTGGAATCAATTTGCGAAAGCTGCCGTACCCGCCACCGCCCACAATTGCGGCCTCAATATAAACCACCAAAGCCGCCAGTGTGGAAGCTGGAACGAAACAGCAGAACTAAATGAACCAAGCTAAAGTTGGTATTTTCTTTGTAGTGCAAGGGCATTTGATTATTGATGCTGCCCCGCTAGCGCATGGCGAGCCTTATGGTGATGCTATTAACTTTAGTGGTCACTTTGAATATTGGAAGGCGCTGAATCCTAAAAGTGCACTTGAGCACTTATTTAAAAGCCATGCTTATGACCATTACCCGCGCGGCAGGGTAGTTTATTTTAATCAAAATAAGTCTTTTAAACTTTATGCTGACCTCTGTATTACAAAAGCTGAGATTAAAAAAATCGCCCTAGCCTTTCAATTACCAACACATCAATTAGCACGTGATGAGCATTACCAATGTGCGATTTGCAACCCAGATTATTTGGAATAATAAAATATGAACACAATGCCTAAAAAACGCCACGGCCTTTCTAAATCACGCATTTTATTACACCAGCAATGCCCAAAACGCTTATGGTTAAAAGTACATCGCCCAGAGTTAGAAGAAATTGATGATAGCAACCAAGCACGTTTTGCCACTGGTACTCAAGTGGGCGAGCTTGCGCAGCAGCTTTACCCAACAGGCGTATTGATTGATGGTGACGACCTTGCACAAGCGATTATTGATACGCAAACGATTTTGGCAGGTGAAAAACGACCGATTTTTGAGGCGACTTTTCAAGCGGATGGATTGTTGATTCGTGCAGATTTGCTATTGCCTGACAATGACGGTTATCGCATGGTGGAGGTTAAATCATCAACTCAGGTTAAAGATTATTACTTAGCAGATGCCGCCATTCAAAGCTGGGTAGCACGGCAGGCAAAACTGCCATTAACCAGTATGGAAATTGCCCATATTGATAATTCTTTTGTGTACGCTGGCAATAATGACTACCAACATTTGTTTAAACATGTTGATATTAATGAACAAATAGCTGACATGAAAAGTGAAGTGCCGCAGTGGATGAATGCTGCGCGTGAAACCTTAGGTGGTGATGAGCCCAATATTTTAGCAGGCAGCCAATGCAATAGCCCTTTTACCTGCTCGTTTCTTAGTTATTGCTCCCCTCAAGCTGAAAATATGAGAGGGTATGCGCCTGAAATATTGCCTTACAAAGGCACACTAGCGCAAACTTTGCGTGAAGAAGGCTACACAGATTTACGCGATGTTCCAGAAGCGCGTTTAACCAACCAAAATCATCAGCGCGTTTGGCGAGTAAGCAAAAGTGGGATAGCCGAATTAAACCCACAAGCTGGTCAATTAATTGCTGCCCTGCCATACCCGCGTTACTACATCGATTTTGAAACCATTAATCCTGCTGTGCCAGTGTGGGCAAATACACGGCCTTATATGCAAGTACCTTTTCAGTGGTCATGCCATATTGAAACCGCAAAAGATGAAATTACCCATTGTGATTTTTTGGCAGACGGGCAATCTGATCCACGTCGCCCTTTTGCTGAGAGTTTAATTACCGCCATTGGCACTCATGGCCCTATTTTTGTGTATAACGCGCCATTTGAACGAAGCCGCATGCAAGAGCTGGCAGCAATTTATGTAGATTTAGCACCAGCATTAATTGCAGCGATTGATCGTATTGTTGATTTATTACCAATAGCACGTGAACATTATTACCACCATGACATGCGCGGTTCGTGGTCGATTAAGGCGGTATTGCCCACCATTGCGACAGATTTAGCATACGACAATTTAGAGGTAGCGAATGGCGGTATGGCGCAAGAAGCTTTTGCTGAAATGATGCACTCCACAACATCAAACGAACGTAGCCAGCAATTGCGTGATGCCTTATTGTTGTATTGTGAAAGAGATACACTTGCGATGGTAAGAATTGCGCATTATTTTGAATCGAGTTGTGTTATCTAATCAACTCAGTATTATTAAGAGGCAAACAAAAGCGCGCAAAGTTCGCTCTATATTTCAGCGCGCATTTCTAAATTAGCTACAACAAAATAAGCATCGTTTTAAAATACCTGTAAAAATAGCACGTCGAACTGATAGAAAAATTGAATTATTGTTTATTGGGTTTCACCCAGCATTCTCAGCTTGTTTAAATAGTAGATGTTTTGCTATTAGTGTTAATTGGTAAGGAATACCTTGGGATATTTTGTACTCAATTGAAGTTATGCGTAGCTTTACAGTGGGAGGCTATCACTGTATGTGGTATTAACCAGAATAGTAGCAGGTATACATTAGCCGAGAAGCGCTTTGTGCAAATGAAGTGTTTGAGCTTTTATTAAAAATAATTAATGAAAAATAAGCTCCAGCATAATGGCTTGCTTTATTCCTTCTCAGTCTTTGTACTAGCGCATGGGCAAAACTTCATGTAATTAAGCCAGCACCAAATAAGTATATAGTTGCAATATTGCCATGCCGTATTAAAAGTTAAGTTGCTTGATTAATCTGCATGATTAATCTGTATGATTAATCGATGCGATTAACGCCGCGCCAATAATAAAGCCGCCGCCAAGCCACATGTTCCAGGTCATCACCTCGTGCGCTAAATAATACGAGGCGACTGCGGCCACCACCAGCTCAAACAAAAATATCACCGAGGCGCGCGTAGCACTCATTTGCGTGACGCTATATTGCACGGCCAAGGTCACTGCAATTAATAGCACTGCAATCAAGCTCATTCCCAACCATTGCGCTGCACTAAAAAAGCTTAGATTGGGAAACTGCTCGCTAATAACAGGTTGCACAAAAGGCAAACAGATTAGTGCCATCGCCACCACGCCTATCCACACCGCCAGCGATTTAGCGCGCAAACTTAAGTGATGTGATTTGCGCGTAATTACGTTGGTTAACGCAAAACACAGCCCCGCAGAGATGGCCAACCAATCGGATGAACTGTTAGGAAGCGGCCAAGAACCTGGTTGCCACAACATAATAAACGCACCAATTAACGACAGCAGAATGGCAAACACGCCTGCACGGCTAATTGGCTCTTTTAACCAAAAATGCGCTAATATTAGCGTCCAAAGCGGTGAGAGATAAAATAATAGCATCACGCGCATTACCTCGCCATGCACCACCGCCATTACATAACCCAAGTTAGACCAGCCCGCAATTAAGCTTAATATGATGATGCTTTTAGGCAGGCTAAATATGCCGCGCCAATGCTTGGCAAATAGTAAGCTAGCCATTATTACGGCAATGCCATACGTGTAAAAACTGGCTGCCACGCCCGATACGCCCGCTTCAGACATCAAGCGATACGGGTACCAAATAATGCCCCAAGCTGTTGCACCAAACAATAAGCCAGCGATGGCCAATGAATTTTTATACGGCTTATTTTTATTTTGTTTATTGTTTAAATCCAAAGCATATCCTAAATTATAATAACCCTTTGATGACCTAAAATTACAACTTTAAACCGATGAACCCAAACCTTAATTTGTTGCAACCCTACCCGTTTCAGCGTCTGCGCGATTTATTTGCAGGCATTACGCCAAACCCCGCTTTTAGCAACATTAACTTAAGCATTGGCGAGCCAAAACATGCTACGCCAACCATTATTAAAGACGCGCTAGTGGCAAATTTAAGTGGGCTAGCAACCTACCCCACTACACTTGGCTTGCCTGCACTGCGAGAAGCAATCGCCAATTGGGCAACGCGCCGCTACGACATTCCGCTACTAAATACCGAAACGGAGATTTTACCCGTGATTGGCAGCCGCGAGGCTTTATTTGCGATTGCGCAGGTTGTTATCGATTCAACTAAGCAAAATCCAATCGTCATTTCGCCTAATCCTTTTTACCAAATTTATGAAGGTGCAGCGTTTTTGGCAGGCGCAGAGCCTTATTTTTTAAATACCATGGTTGAGAACAATCACGCCATGGATTTTACCTGTGTACCAACTGAAGTTTTAAAACGTACGCAATTGGCTTATGTGTGCAGCCCTGGCAACCCGTCTGGCAAAGTGATGACGCTTGACCAATGGCAAGAAATATTTGAATTATCAGATAAATACGGTTTTGTTATTGCAGCTGATGAGTGTTATTCTGAGATTTATTTTGACGAAGCCGAGCGCCCATTAGGTGCCCTGCAAGCCGCCTATCTATTGGGTCGCAACTATGCTAACTTAATTGTATTTAGCTCACTTTCTAAGCGCAGCAATGTGCCTGGCATGCGTTCTGGCTTTGTCTCAGGCGATGCAAAAATTATCGCCAAATTTTTGCTTTATCGCACTTATCACGGCTCTGCCATGAGCCCGACTGTGCAAATGGCATCAATCGCCGCATGGAACGACGAAGCGCATGTGATTGAAAACCGCAGACTTTATGCTGAGAAATTTAAGGTAGTAACGCCAATATTAAGTACAGTTTTAAATGTTGAAATACCCGATGCCGCGTTTTATAGTTGGGCAGGTATTAAAAATGAATGTAACTCTAGGCATCAATCTGATACTGATTTTGCCGTAAAGCTCTACCGTGATTTTAATATTACCGTATTGCCTGGCAGCCTGCTTGCACGCGAGGCGCATGGTACAAACCCAGGTGCTGGCTATATTCGTCTGGCGTTGGTAGCAAGCTTGGGTGAATGCACAGAGGCTGCAAAACGCATACAACAACTCTGACTCGCTAACCGTCATTTTGCGCATAGCAAAGAATCCATACTCAATATTCTAGACAGAAAAATTTGATTTTTCGAGCCTAATCTTGACGCTTCAGCGGTTTTGATTGGCGCAGAAGATGGTCTGTTTACGCTCAGAACGATTAAAAAGAGAAATTAATATTTAATGCAAATTATTAGATTTAATCGTTAATAAATTGATTTATATGATTAAATACTGTTTCGTTAAGCGCTGGATTCAAACAATCCAATTCCAACATATCACCCATACCACGCAGCCACGTCAGCTGCCTTTTTGCCAATTGCCTAGTTGCAAATATGCCCCTATCGCGCAATTCTA